>NZ_JAFGYL010000083.1:0-477 GCF_017491835.1 Pseudomonas sp. 67(2021) | reverse complement strand
ATCTTGCAGCTCCAGAATGTCCGGCGTTGCTGTGAGTCGATGTCGCGGTACCAGGCGAAAGGCCCGGACGAAGAGGGGGAACTGACCTGCTGCTGCACGCCGGTAGGGTTCATGCTTGCCTCGGCTTGTTGGTATTGTTTTATAGGCGACAAAGGGTCGCGGCCTGAGCGCCATTGTTCAGAGGCCGCGCCACCTGCGTCCAACGAGAAAAACCGCCGGTCTGGAACAAGAAAAACTGATCATGAACCTTCGCTTCCTCGAAACCTTCGTCTGGGTCGCCCGGCTCAAGAGCTTCCGCCTGACCGCGGAGAAGCTGTTTACCACCCAGGCCTCGGTGTCCAGCCGCATTGCCGCGCTGGAAGCCGACCTGGGCGTGAAGCTGCTGCTGCGCGACTCACGCGGCGTCAGCCTGACCCCGGAAGGCGGCAAGGTGCTGGAATATGCCGAGCGCATGCTGGAAACCGCCAAGGCCATGAA
>NZ_JAFGYL010000082.1:0-478 GCF_017491835.1 Pseudomonas sp. 67(2021) | reverse complement strand
ATTGAATAATGACCACAGAAGACACTCAATTCACTGTCGGCAAGACCACGTTCTACCAAAGGCGCAGATGGATGATGCCGAGCTGGGCATGAAGCAGTGAGAGTTTGCCTCCGGGGCGCATGAGGGCCGCAAGGCGTTTGCCGTGGCAGTTTTAGCGCCTGTGAGATCGAGCGCCGCCCGGCCACATAGCCAAAAGTCAGCGCCGGGCCCAGGTTGATGCCACCCGACGGATACCAGCCGCCAAACACGCTGGCCATGTCGGTACCCGCTGCATACAGGCCTGCAATCGGCTGCCCAGCCTCATCCAGCACCCGGGCATTGCCGTCGGTGCGCAGCCCGGCAAAGGTACCAAAGCAACCGGGTTGCACCTTCACCGCATAGAACGGCCCTTGCTCGATGGGCGCCACGCAAGGGTTTGGCCCTTTGTGCTGCGGGTCGCCCTGCTTGCGGTTGAACGGCGTGGAACCACGGCCAAACG
>NZ_JAFGYL010000081.1:0-481 GCF_017491835.1 Pseudomonas sp. 67(2021) | reverse complement strand
ATATGATGTGGCCTTAATACGTGAGCGTGCTAAAAGCTTTAAGCAGGCGTTTATTTCTGCAGGGCTGAAAGCACAGGTGGCATATGCGAGCAAAGCATTCTCATCAGTCGCAATGATTCAGCTCGCTGAGGAAGAGGGACTTTCTTTAGATGTCGTATCCGGCGGAGAGCTATATACGGCTGTTGCAGCAGGCTTTCCGGCAGAACGCATCCACTTTCATGGAAACAATAAGAGCAGGGAAGAACAGCGGATGGCGCTTGAGCACCGCATCGGCTGCATTGTGGTGGATAATTTCTATGAAATCGCGCTTCTTGAAGACCTATGTAAAGAAACGGGTCACTCCATCGATGTTCTTCTTCGGATCACGCCCGGAGTAGAAGCGCATACGCATGACTACATTACAACGGGCCAGGAAGATTCAAAGTTTGGTTTCGATCTTCATAACGGACAAACTGAACGGGCCATTGAACAAGTATTACAA
>NZ_JAFGYL010000080.1:0-483 GCF_017491835.1 Pseudomonas sp. 67(2021) | reverse complement strand
ATGTTGGGGTCCATGCCCTTGCCGTCGTCAGAGATCGACAGCAGGATGTGGTCGCCTTCCTGTTCGGCCGACAGCACCACGCGGCCGGTGCGCGCCTTGCCGGAAGCTTCACGCTCATCGGGCATTTCCACGCCATGGTCGACGGCGTTGCGCACCAGGTGCACCAACGGGTCGGCCAGGGCCTCGACCAGGTTCTTGTCGAGGTCGGTCTCTTCGCCTACCAGCTCCAGGTTGATCTCTTTCTTCAGCTGGCGAGCCAGGTCGCGAACCAGACGCGGGAAGCGGCCGAAGACTTTCTTGATCGGCTGCATGCGGGTTTTCATGACCGCGGTCTGCAGGTCGGCGGTGACCACGTCGAGGTTGGACACGGCCTTGGACATGGCCTCGTCGCCGCTGGTCAGGCCCAGGCGCACCAGGCGGTTACGCACCAGCACCAGTTCGCCGACCATGTTCATGATCTCGTCCAGACGCGCGGTATCGACC
>NZ_JAFGYL010000079.1:0-484 GCF_017491835.1 Pseudomonas sp. 67(2021) | reverse complement strand
CCCCGAGGTCGGACGCCGCGTCGGCGAGCGCCGCGACCATCGCCTCGTTGACGCCGTTGGGCGCCTTCGGGGAGCGGCGCATCAGGTCGAGCGACAGCCCGCGCGTGCCCCACGGCACGAACGACTGCAGTGCGACGATCTGACCCTGTGCGTCACGGACGAGGACGGCGACGCAGCGGCCGTCCGTCGCGTCCTCGAGGCGGTTGAGGGCCATCGAGAAGCCGCGGTCGGGTTCGTCGCCACGCCACTTCTCGGACAGTTCGGTGATCTGGTGCAGCGTCTCGGCGTCGAGACGCGAGTGGCGTTCGACGTCGACGGTGCAGCCGGCCTCACGCACGCGCGCGACGGCGCGCTTGACGGGGCGCATCGCGCGCCCTTCGAGGCTGAACGTGTCGAGTTCGACCACGGCTTCGTCGCCGAGGGGGCGGGCCTTGAGCCCGGCCTCGACGTAGGCGCGCGCACCCGTCTCGGAGGCGGACAGGAC
>NZ_JAFGYL010000078.1:0-485 GCF_017491835.1 Pseudomonas sp. 67(2021) | reverse complement strand
ATGAAGCTCAATGCCACCGCAGAAATGCTGCCGGTGACGTGGCCCGAGTTCTCGAACATCCACCCGTTCGCGCCGGCCGACCAGACCGTCGGCTACCGCGAGATGATCGACCAGCTCGAGCAGATGCTGTGCGCCGCCACCGGCTACGCGGCCGTGAGCCTGCAGCCGAACGCAGGTTCGCAAGGTGAGTACGCCGGTCTGCTGATCATTCACGCCTACCACGCCAGCCGCGGTGAAGCGCACCGCAACGTGTGCCTGATCCCATCGTCGGCGCACGGTACGAACCCCGCATCGGCGCAGATGGCCGGCATGCAGGTCGTTGTCGTGGCGGGCGATGAGTGCGGCAACGTCGATCTGGCCGACCTGGAGAAGAAGGCGGCCGAGCACAGCAAGAACCTCGCGGCGATCATGATCACCTACCCGTCCACGCACGGCGTGTTCGAGGAAGGCGTGAAGCGCGTCTGCGAGATCGTGCACAGCCACGG
>NZ_JAFGYL010000077.1:0-488 GCF_017491835.1 Pseudomonas sp. 67(2021) | reverse complement strand
CGGTCGGGCTGGTGCAGACTGACATCAAGCGCGTGATCGCCTATTCGACCTGTTCGCAGCTCGGCTACATGTTCTTCGCGGCCGGGTGTGGCGCTTATGGCGCGGCGATGTTCCACCTGTTCACGCACGCTTTCTTCAAGGCGCTGCTGTTCCTGGGTGCCGGTTCGGTGATCCATGCAATGCATCACGAGCAGGACATGCGCTATTATGGCGGCCTGCGGAAACACATCCCGCTGACCTTCTGGGGGATGATGATGGGCACGCTGGCGATTACCGGCGTTGGCATTCCGGCGGTGTTCGGCAATCCGATCGCCTTTGGCTTTGCGGGCTTCCATTCGAAGGACGCGATCATCGAGGGCGCCTGGGCCGCTGGCCAGCATGGCGCGTCGATCGTCGGCATCATCGTTGCGTTGCTGACCAGCTTCTATTCGTGGCGCCTGATGTTCCTCACCTTCTGGGGCAAGCCGCGCTGGGAGCAGTCCGAGCAT
>NZ_JAFGYL010000076.1:0-489 GCF_017491835.1 Pseudomonas sp. 67(2021) | reverse complement strand
ATACATCGGAATGCCGGCATTGCGCATGAACCGGCTGTCGGTTGCCCCCGTGCTCATGGCAGGAATCACCGGCACATTCCACATCTGATGCGTCAGCGCTTCCACGGTCTTTACCAAGTCGCCATTGAGCGGCGACGCGGGGCTCGCCAGCGGCTTGTTGACGTAGCGCACGCTGATCTTCTCGTTGCCGATCACCTGCTTCAGCTGACGATCGATATCCGCCGGATCATCGTGCGGCAGGATGCGGCAATTGACGGTGGCCTTGGCCGATTGCGGCAGCGCGTTCTCGGCATGGCCGGCGTTGACCATCGTGGCCACGCAGGTCGTGCGCAACTGCGCGTTGTAGAACGGCACGGCCGAGAGCCGATCGATCGCAGCCTGGTCCGGCTTGCCGGTGCCGACCGAACGCATGTCCTCCGCCAGTTGCCCCGTCGCCAGCGGCGCGCTGCGCGAGAAGTAGGTCTGCGTCACGTCGGCCAGCTTGACCGG
>NZ_JAFGYL010000075.1:0-493 GCF_017491835.1 Pseudomonas sp. 67(2021) | reverse complement strand
CTATAGAACTTTTGATACACCTCACACCCATAAATAAGTGAATTTAGCTCTAAATATCACTTATATCTACTCAAATTCTCAAATTAAAAGGTAAAGAGTATTAAAATAATTATTACTTCAACTCTATACTGCCAATTATGTGCTCTTCATGAAGTGAGTTGTAAAGCACGTGACTGATATCATGGTTTGCAATGTTTGATTGCGATAGGGATGAGATCTGGAGGTCGACTCCACCATTACATATCTTCTAAAATGTGAAGACAAGGCTGCTTCATGTCAGCAAGGTTTCGAAGAAGATATCTCCTTAATAAACTTAAGCTAAATCCTACTGATAGCATTATCCTTTTGGAAGTCTGGAAACTAGACTGCTAGAGCGGTGACTCTCTTCTAGCAATAAAGGGCGGTGAGGCGTTAGCGCTATAGGAAAGAGGTTCGACTCCGCGGAATCACTTTCTCTTAAACTCAACCCCGCGCAGAGCTGACCAGCTCGTAC
>NZ_JAFGYL010000007.1:0-275301 GCF_017491835.1 Pseudomonas sp. 67(2021) | reverse complement strand
GGCAGAGGTAGTGGTCGAGGGCGCGGTCGGCGGCTTGGTGGAGTTTTTTCGAGTCGAGGGATTCGTAGGGGGAGGTGGGGTCGGTTTCGGGTGGGTTGGGTGTTGGTTTGATCATGGTGAAGCTCCTAGAGTCGACGGAGCTGCCAACTTTCGCTGCGATACGAAATGGTTGGTGGCAGCTATACGCGGGTCGCAGACCGGGACTCTAGAACCGGCAGACCCGAAGGCCTCCCACGTACAGCCGCCATAAAAACAGCGGGTGTTGTGCGTCCAGAGATCGACGGGCTGCGAGACCCGATCGCTGATTCGTCAGCGACCGCACCACAATAGAATCCGCCCCCTAAGCGCACAAGCCGGCGGATTCTGGCGTAGCTGTAGGCAATGGCGCAAGAATTTGTAGCTTGGAAGGCGTGTCTGGAGGTGTCTTTTAAACAGCGGCGTTTAAAAGGCAAAAGTTGGCGACAGCACGGTAGATGTTTTTTGCCGGGAAGCAGGTGTTGGCTGTGAGGTCGCTTTCGCGAGCAGGCTCGCTCCCACATGAATCTTCAGTGCTCACAGGGGTTGTGCCCGGGCTGGATCAAAATGTGGGAGCGAGCCTGCTCGCGAATGCAATCTGCCCCTCGACGCTTCAATGCGCGACGGGCAGTGGGTCGACACCCTGAGCATGGCCCGTCTACGCAATAGCCCGAAACCCTGAGTCAGTCGCCCAGTGCGAACGCCACCGCTGACTGCGCATGCAGCTCGGTGGTGTCGAGCAGAGGCAGGGCGCTGTGTTCGGGTTTGATCAGCAGGCCGATTTCGGTGCAGCCGAGGATGATCGCCTGGGCGCCACGGGCGGTCAGGGATTCGATGACGCGTTGGTAGATTTCTCGCGATTGTTCGCTGATCACGCCCACGCAAAGTTCGTCGTAGATGATCCGGTGCACCTCTTTGCGCTCGGCATCATCCGGCACCAGTACGGTCAGGCCTTGGGCGATCAGTCGCTGCTTGAGGAAGTCCTGCTCCATGGTGAACGCGGTGCCGAGCAACCCGACCGTGCGCGCGTCGATTTCCAATGCAGCTTGGGCGGCGGGTTCGGCGATGTGCAGGAACGGAATGCTGATCGCGGCCTGAATCTGCTCGGCGACCTTGTGCATGGTGTTGGTACACAGCACCACACACTCGGCGCCGCCAGCTTCAAGCCGGCGTGCGGCATCCACCAGAATCGCCGCAGCATCGTCCCAGCGCCCGGCGTGCTGGGCCTGTTCGACCGGGCCGAAGTCGACGCTGAACATCAGCAACTGCGCCGAACGCAAAGGGCCGAGGCGCTCGCGGACCTGTTGGTTGATCAGGCGATAGTATTCGGCGCTGGACTCCCAGCTCATGCCGCCGATAAGGCCGATGGTGCGCATTGAATTTCCTCAAGCAAATGTCAGTGTCGAGCATTCAGGTCTGCCCGAAGTTACCTTCTGTTCGAGACTCGACGCCAGTACCGACTGACTGTACCGCCGATCTTTCCCGCAACTGTGCATCTGCAAGAACTAAACGTACGCCGCGCCGGGGATCTGCCACTATCACCCTTCGCAGGTCCTTTCCGAGGAACACCGCAATGAACGACGTACAGCAACTGGGCGAAATGCTTCGCCACTATGCCGAGAGCGAAGCGCACAAGAAGCAACTTTTCACTACGCAATCAGCTGAATGGGCAACACGGATTGGCGCGCTGTTCGACCAGATCGAGCAATGGCTTGAACCGGTCAAGGCGCCGAATTTGCTGGAGGTCAGTCGCGAGGCGTATGTCGCGTCCGGGCCGAGCGTGCCGGTGGAGACCTCGACGTTCAAGACGGAAAAATTGAGCATCGTGATTGCCGGCAAACCGGTGGAGTTTGTGCCGGATGTGATGGGCAGCGGCGGGCAGATTTCCCTGGCAGTGATGGGGCTGACGGCGGCGCGGTACGGGAGCATTTCCCTGGTTGGCCTGGCGGATGGTGCGTGGCAGTGGCGCAAGACTAATGGTTTGAAGGATCCGGATACGTTTGCGTTTGATGCGAATTTTCTGGCGCAGCAACTGCAAAGCCTGATTCCTCGCGATCGCACCTAGATTGGGACGCAGAGCGTCCCGGGCTGCATTCCCACGCAGAGCGTGTAACGATCAAACACCGCTATCGCGAGCAGGCTCGCTCCTTGGGGGGGTGAGGCGAGTACCGGGGAAACCCTTAGGTTCGGTGCCGATCCGGCATTTTCCCTTGGGTCACTGATGGCCTTTTGGTAGAGTCGCCGTCGCCAGCGGGTTTTCGGCTGGACGATGGAACCGAAGAAGGGAGTCTGATCAGTGAGTCCGGGCAAAAAAATCCTCGGTCTCACGGCGTCGCTTTTGCTGCTGACGCTGTGGGCCAGTTACTTTTACGTATTCAAGGAAAACCGCGACGGCCAGCTTGGCGGTGTCGGCGAGAGCAACGCGTGGTGCGGCACGCCACCGACCACGGAAGCGGCGTTGCTGGGCAAGGATCAACTGACCTTGCGCGTCACCAACAACCTGCGCGGCGAGTTCATGGTCGGCGGTTCGCTGGTGGTTTCCGAACGCACCTTCAACCGCTACGACCTGGGCCGCAACGAACTGCGCCTGCGTCTGGAACCGTTGCAGTGGTCGTTCGGCGTGACGCCGATCTTCCTCGAGCAGATCAAGGTGCAGCCGCTGAGCCGCAACCTCTCGTCGACCAACAAAAGCGCCTTCGCTGAACTCGAACCGCGGCCGATCGGCGTGCACGCCCAGACCGCGGCGTTCCCGTTCGACACTTATCGCTACGGCTACAAACCGGTGCTGTATTACCTCAAGGGCAGCGAGCGCATCGACTTGCGCTTCAAGAACATCACCACGCTGATGGAGATGTCCAACACCTTCACGCCGATCCAGAAGTACAACCGCGCCGACTACATCAACGAGAAAAACTCGATGATTCGCGACGAGGACTACAAGCCTTACGGCGCGCATGAGTGTGCGTTCAGCGTCGAGCGCAAAGGCTCGTTCAAGGTTGTGGTGCTGTTGCTTCTGCTGGTGCTGTGCCTGCCACTGATGCTGGTGTTTTACCGCGATGAACCGGGGATCGACTTTCTCGCGACGCTGGTGGGGATTGCGGTGGTGCGCACATTGCTGATCGGGCCAGTGGAAGATTTCCAGCTGTACAACATCGACTTTTTGTTTGGTGCGGCGATTTTGTTGGTGGGGACGGTGTCGCTGATCAAGGCGATGCGCGCCAATAGCCGGCGAGAGATGGCTTTGCGCAGTGGCGAAACATCGTCCTGGTAATGCAAACGCTGAAGCTCAGTGGTAGCCCTGTGGGAGCGAGCCTGCTCGCGAAAACGCTACGTCAGCCGACTGCGATGTCACTGACAGATTGCATTCGCGAGCAGGCTCGCTCCCAAAGGTGATCGGGGGGGCATCCCATCGATCACTTGAGCGCCGGATCCCCCATGTTCATTTTCTTCCAGCCCTGCAACAGCACCTGCGCCTTGAGTTCCTGGTCGCTATCGAGGTAGTACTGAATCAGCGACAGCCGCGCATTGCGGTTGGCCGGTTGTACCTTGAGCAAACTTTCCAGAATCGCGCACGCCTCATCAACCTTGCCGCTCTCATGCAGCGCCACCGCCAGTACATAGCCGTATTGCGCATTCTCCGGTTCCAGTTGCGCGGCTTTGCGCAGGTAGGACATGGCGTCGGCGGACTGGCCGGCACGGATCAGCGACAACCCGCGCGTGTGCTGCAACAGCGCCGCATCCGGATGCTGCTTGAGGCTGTCATCCAACAGCTTCTGCGCTTCGGTGGCGCGACCATTCGCTTCCAGCCACTGTGCCAGCGTGACCAGCGCCGGGTAGAAGTCCGGGTCACGTTGCAGGGCGCTGCGCAGCAACGGTTCGACCTCGGCACTGCGCCCGCTGGCCTGGTACAGCATCGCCAGATTGAGATTGGCTTCTGCACGTTCGAGCAAGCTTTTCTGCACGACTTCATATTCGGCGATCGCCGCGTTCCAGCTGGCTTGCGCCGCCCCCAGACCATTGTTGCGCGAGGCACCGAGCAGATCCCGCGCGGCGACGATGCGCACGGCTTTCACTGGATCATTGAGCAACGGCGCCAATAACGGCGCACGCTCCGGCGGTGGCAAGAATGCGCTGATTGCCCGCACCGCGCTGTCGCGCACCTGTGGCTCTGGATGTTTGAGATGCTGAGTGGCCAGTTTCAGCGCCTGTTCGCTCGGGTACAGCGGCAATTCCGCCAGCAGCGTCGCGCGCTGGATCGCCGGCAGGTTGCTGCGCTGCAATTGCTGGTACAGCGCGTCGGCGGCGCCGGGCTGGCCATTGCGGATCAGCCACAGGCTTTCGTCATAGCGTGGCGCCTGCTGAGCCGGGGAGGCGGAGGCGTTCCACAATTTGAACTGCGCGGTGACCTTGTCGCCGGCCTTGCCCTGGTGACAGGTCAGGCAGGCGTCTGGGGTGCCGAGTTTCTGCGCACGCTCCGGGTTGGGAATGCTGAAACTGTGGTCGTGCCGAAAGTCGTTGCCCATGTAGAACTTGCCAGGCATGTGGCAATCGACGCACTGCGAGCCGGGCTGGCCCATGGCGTGGCGGGTGTGTTCGATGGAGTCGTAATTCTTCGCTTGCAAGCCCTTGCCGTCGACGCCAGCGACCGAGGTCTTGCCCGCTGTATTGTGGCATTGCAGGCACACGGCGTTGCCCGGTGCCTTCAGTTCGTTGCTGTGCGGGTTATGGCAATTGCTGCAGCGCACGCCCTTGTCGAACATCTTGCTTTGCAGGAACGAGCCGTGTTCGAACACTTCGTCCTTGATCTTGCCGTCCAGCGCATAGAGTTCGCGGGTCAGGGCGCTGGGCAGGTAATCGTCCATCAGCCGCTTGCCGACGGTGAAGCCATCGCCCAGCGGTGCGCGGCGGGAATGGCAGCGCGCGCAGGTTTCGATTTCTACCGTGGCGTTCTTGTCCTTGAGATCGACGTCGAAGCCCTTATGGATCAAATCGTCTTTTTTCTGCGTCCATTCCAGGTGGTTCGACGCCGGGCCATGACAGGTCTGACAGCCGACTCCGAGGCTGTTCCATTGACTGTTGAAGCTGTTGCTCGCTGCATCGAAATTGCGCTTGAAACCGGTGGTGTGGCATTCGACGCACATGAAATTGGCGTTCTGGCTCGGTTTGCTCCAGTGCAGCGGATTCTTGAAGTTCACGCCCTGGCCGGCGTACAGATGAAACCAGCGATTTTTCTCGGTATCCCACGCCACGCCGAGGGCTTGCAGACGCCCCTGACCGACCTCGATCAGATATTGCTGTAGCGGCGCGATGCCGAAGGTGTACGCCACTTTGAAGTCGGCATTCTTGCCGTCGATGCCGGGCGCATTGACCCAGAATTCATCGCCCTTGCGGGTGAACCGTGTGGTCTCGTTCTCGGCCTTGAAGGTCACGTTGTTGAAGTCGCCGAGGGTAGTTTCGGCGGTCGCCGGCTGCATGGCGAGCTGGTGATGCGAGCCTTGCCAGTCCTTGACCTGTTCGCTGTGGCAGCCCTGGCATTGCTGCTCATCGACCATGCTTGCCGGTTTGTTTGCCACAGTCGGTTGCGGCTTGGCTGGCGGTGCTACAGGTGTGCTGATCGGTGCGGGTTTGACGGGGGCCGGCACCGGGCTGAACAGGAACCAGCCAATGCCCGCCACGGCCGCCAGCAGCACACCGATGGTGATTGGAAACAGGTAACGCGAAAAAGAGGAGGGTGATGCGTCAGGTTCAGGTTGCACCGCTTTGTTTTTGTGCTTGGGCATTGCGACTTCCGTAGTCCGGTGCGTTGGCCTTCTGGCGTGCATACATCTGGATGCAGCTTTGCCGCATGCAGCGCGTCTGTCAAATAAGCGCTGTGACTTGCTGCGCAGCGCCGTGTGAATTTTGTAATTTGCAATCGCAATTGCTGCGGTTTTAGCTATACCTGTAACTCCCCCTATGCAAACGATTTGGCCTTCTGACAGGAGTTACAGCATGAAGCTAGCCGTAATGATGGGCACGCTGTGCATCGCCACCCTGGGTGTGGTGGGTTGTTCCAGCAAAACCGTCGAGCCAGACCAGTACTCCGGTTTTCTCAAGGATTACAGTCAACTGAAGGAGACCAAATCACCGTCGGGTGCCGAGGTGATGCGCTGGATGGACCCGAAACTCGACATCAACAAATTCAGCAGCGTCTATGTCGAACCGAGCCAGTTGTATCCGAAGCCGCAAGCGACGGAAAAAATCCCCCAGCAAACCCTCAATGGCATCACCAGTTATTACGATCAGGCGCTCAAGCGTGAGCTGAGCAAGTCGCTGCCGCTGGCCACCGGTCCGGGGCCTGGCGTCATCGTGATCCGGCCGGCGATCACTGCGGTGAGCAGCAAGACCGAAGGCCTGCATGTGTATGAGGTGATTCCGATTGCCTTGGTGGCTGCTGCGGTGAGCACGGCCACTGGTATTCGCGATCAGGAAACCACGTTGGCCACCGAGGCGGTGTTCCTCGACGGCAGCAGTAACAAGGTGGTGGCTCAAGTGGTGCGCAAGGGCACCGGGCAGCCGCTGGAAAATTCCTCGCAGGTGATGAAAGCCACTGATGTCAAAGCGGTGATCGATGGTTGGGCAAGTGACATGCATCAGACGTATCTGAAGCTGAAGTCCGAGGCCAAGTGATGTCGTGAGGCTTGGGGCCTCTTTGTGAGCAGGCTGGCTCCCGCTATTTTGGTGGGGCCTGCCTCCTGGTTTTTTGGGTACATATCCGTTGCTGCGGGTGTTGCTGATTACGGTTTCGCCCTTACGGCGAGGCACTTTTTCCAAACGCCGAAAAAGTACCCAAAAAGGCTTGCTCCTACGTTCGGCCCTCGCAGGCTCGGGTTCCTTCGCTGCGGGATCGATCCGGGCGCAGCGGCTACGGTTTGCTTCGCTGCACCTCCTTCCGCTGTGTCTGGCTGCGCCAGACGGTCGCTACGCTCCCACCCCCGGATCAATCCCTCCGCTCAGCCTTCCGACGTCGCCGGTGAATCAAGATCAAAAGCACTCGAGCTAACGCTCATTGTTGAGTGGGGCGGCTTCGCCGCGGGCAGCTGCGCTGCTCTGCTTTTCTGTGGGAGCGAGCCTGCTCGCGAAGGCATCCTGTCAGTCCCCGCCTTACTGCCCGACAAACCAGCGAAAATATGGGTTCGCCCGATCCCCTTGCATCACTTCCCGGATATCCCGCCCCCAGGCGTCCCGATCGCCGTCGTAGGCGTGCAGGCTTGCCCGATAAAACTGCATCAACCGCTGCCGATGCGTTTCCATGCGTTCACTGAACCCGGCATCGGCGTTGACCAGTGTAGGCGGCTGATACAAGTCCAGCAGCGCCGGTAGCACGCGGGTGATTTCCTTGCTGCGTACCCACGGCGCGTATTCGATGCGCGGCTGATCATCAGTCACTGCCGGTGCATCGGCGGCGAAGCGCTCCAGGCCGGCGCGATCGGTGACCCAGGTGGCCAGCAGCGCCGCCGCCGAGCCGATGCCGACGTCCTGCAGGGTGTTGCGTACGCTGTCCTGTTGGAAGCGCGCAGTGATTTTCGCGGCGTCCAGTTGCATCGGTTTCATTGAGCCAACCAGCAGCATTTCATGGAACTCGCTGGTCCACAGCGAGGCATGCGGGAACACGTCGAGGAAGCTGCGCACCAGTGAGCGCGAGTCGTCGATATTCTGCGTCGGCAGCGGCAGCCACTGGGCAACGATGCCCTGGTCCTGCAAGCGACTAGCGGCCAGCTGGTAGAAGTCCCGCGAATACAAATTGACCACGCCAGCGGCGGAGGGCGGTGGCGGTTCCAAGGTGATCACGTCGTAGGTCTGTGCACTGCGCAGCAGTTCCTGGCGGCCGTCGCGCAGGCGTACGTCGACGCCGGGATCGCTGGCGGCATTGAAGTTGCCCTTGAACAACGGCGCTGCTTTCACCACCGATGGCAGCAATTCGGCAACCACGCGATGTTCCAGACCTGGATAGCGCAGCATGGCGCCTGCGGTGATGCCGGTGCCGAAGCCGATCACCAGGGTCGAGCGCGGTTCACCGTTGTGGATCAGCAGCGGCAGCAGCGCCTGAATGCGCATGTAGCGCAGCGACGGCATGGCATCGCCAGTGTTCGACACACCCTGGATGTACAAACGGTGGAAGGTGTTTTCGCCACGTCCCTGAGTGACCACCGCGACCGTACCGCCGCGTCCTTCCTCGTAGAAGGCCAGCGTGCCGTTACGTGCGCCGGGCAACAGGCTGGCCAGTTTGTCGACGGGCGTCAGTACCGCCACCGCTACGCAAACCAGACCTAGTGCGGCCACGGCCTGGCGCCGACCTTTCGCCACGCCATGGCCCTTGCGCACCGCCAGATAACCGATTGTCGCTGCGACGAGCGCCAGTAGGCCGAGGGTGCGCACAAGGCCCAGCAAGGGAATCAATACGAAGCCGCAAAGCATCACACCGATGATCCCGCCCAGGGTGTTGAACGCGACAACGGCGCCGACATCGCGGCCCACACGTTCGCTGCCGACACTCAGGCGCAACGCCAGCGGAAACGCCGCGCCGAGCAGCAGGGTCGGCACAAACACGATGCTCAGCGCCGCCACGGCAAAGCGCGCGCTCATACCGGCCAGCTCGCTGGCGCCCAGACTCAGCAGCCAGGTTTCCGCATGGCTCTGCGCGAGCACCAGCCAGCGGCCGAGCACGGCGATCTCCAGCAGCGCAAGCAGGCCTGCACCGGCAATCAACAAGCCGAATACGCCCCATGGGTCGCGAATGCGCTCGACGCGACGGGCGAGCAGGGCGCTGCCGATAAACAGCCCGGTCAGGTAAGTCGCCAGCACCACAGCAAACGCATAGGTGCGCGTGCTCATGAACTGCACGATCGATTGCGACCAGACCACCTCGTAACCCAACGCCACACCCCCGGCGATCGCGTAAAGCCACAACGCAGTGCGGTCGGGCGCTTTGGCGTTGCCGTGTTTGACCGGCGCGGCCAGCGCTACTGGCTGCTGGCGCTGCAACCACAGCGCACCGGCCGCGGCGAGCAGGTTGAGCATCGCGGCGAACAGCGCACTGCCGCGCACGCCGAGGCTGGCGATCAGTACGAACGCGGCGAGCAAAGTGCCAACGATCGCGCCCAGCGTATTCGCCGCATACAACTGACCGCCGGCCTTGCCCGGCTCAGCCGCCAGTGAGCGCACCAGCACCGGCAGCGTCCCGCCCATCAACACCGCCGGAATGCCCACCAGCGCAAACGGCAGCAACCACGCAAGCACGCCGACATGACCTTGCAACCAGGCAAACGCACCGGCCGCCAGACTCATGGCCACTGTCGCGCCAACCCCGAGTATCGCCACCAGTACTTCCAGCCCGGCATACAGCAGAACCGGCTGTTGCAAGCGATCGGCCCAGCGCCCGAACAGCCAGCCGCCGAGCGCGAGCCCGGCGAAAAACGCGCTGATGCCGGTGGTGATTGCGTAGACCTCGACGCCGACCACCAGCGACAGCTGTTTGATCCACAACACCTGATAGACCAATGCTGCCGCGCCGGAGATGCATAGCAGCAGGGCAGGGATCATTGAGATGGTGGACGCGGCTTGCGGAACGGGTATGGCCGACGGCTTGCTGGCGATACGTGAGGACATGCGGTGAGCCTTGTTATGGATTGGCTGATGTTGATCGTTCCCACGCTCTGCGTGGGAATGCCTCACTGGACGCTCCGCGTCCGCTTCGGCATTGGACGCAGAGCGTGGGATCGATCGCAGAAAACCTTGTGGGAGCGAGCCTGAGCGCGAACGAAACCGACCCGAACGCTTGTTCAAAACAGGGCCGCCCGCCGATGAAGGCGAGCGGCGGTACAGCGCTATTACTGGGCTTTCTTCATTTTTTCTTCGATACGGCGGTCCACGTCCTCGCGGATCTGGTCGATGCTGAAGCTCGCCGGACGCTGGCTAGGTGGATAGTCGACGAAGGTCTGCAGGAACTTCGCCGCGCGGCGGGTACCGTCGAAAATCAGATAGTCGTTTTTCGTCAGCCAGTCATAGTACTGGTCAGACACGACATCGGCGCGTTCGTACGGGTCCATGCGCAGGTTGAACATTTTCGGCACACGCAGGCAGGTGAACGGTTCGCTCCACACCTGCAGTCCGCCGGGCGCGCGCTGCTCACAGAACACCAGTTTCCAATCATTGAAACGCATGCTGACCAACGCACCGTCATCGTTGAAGTAGTAGAACTCCTTGCGCGCGCTCTTGTCGGTTTTACCCGTCAGGTAGTCCAGTTGGTTATAGCCGTCCAGGTGCACTTTGAAGTTCTTGCCGCCGATGTCGGCGCCCTTGAGCAAGCGGTCCTTGATGTCGGTGTCGCCCACGGCGGCCAACAGTGTCGGGAACCAGTCCAGACCGGAGAACATCTGCGTGGAGACTTCGCCTGCCTTGACTTTGCCCGGCCAGCGAATCATCGCCGGTACACGGTACGCGCCTTCCCAGTTCGAGTTTTTCTCGTTGCGGAACGGCGTCGTTGCAGCGTCGGGCCACGACCATTGGTTCGGGCCGTTATCGGTGGTGTAGACAACGATGGTGTTCTCGGTCAGCTTCAAGTCATCCAGTGTCTTGAGCAGCTTGCCGACGTCGCCGTCATGCTCGAGCATGCCATCGGCATATTCGTTGCCGACCATGCCGCTTTGGCCTTGCATGGATTCGCGCACGTGAGTGAAGGCATGCATGCGTGTGGTGTTCATCCAGACAAAGAACGGCTTGTCCGCCTTGGCCTGTTTCTCGATGAACGCTTGCGCTGCCGCAGTGGTTTCGTCGTCGATGGTCTCCATGCGTTTCTTGGTCAGCGCGCCGGTGTCTTCAATCTTGCCGTCGGCAAAACTGTGGATCACGCCACGAGGCGAGGCGGCCTTGACGAACTCGGCATCATCCTTGGGCCAGTACGGACGCTCCGGCTCCTCTTCGGCGTTGAGGTGATACAGGTTGCCGAAAAACTCGTCGAAACCATGATTGGTCGGCAGATATTCGTCTTTGTCGCCCAAGTGGTTCTTGCCGAATTGACCCGTGGCATAGCCCTGGGCTTTCAGCGCTTGGGCAATGGTCACATCGCGTGGCTGCAAGCCCACCGGTACCCCGGGCATGCCGACCTTGGACAAGCCGGTACGCAACGGTGTCTGCCCGGTAATGAACGACGAGCGTCCGGCCGTGCAACTGTTTTCGGCATAGTAATCGGTGAAGATCATGCCTTCTTTGGCGATACGGTCGATATTCGGCGTCTTGTATCCGACCACGCCCATGGAATAGGCACTGATGTTGGTCTGGCCGATGTCGTCGCCGAAGATCACGAGAATGTTGGGTTTTTCAGCCGCTGTGGCGGTTGCCGACAGCGCCATCACCGAGGTTGCCACCAGGGCGAGTTTCGGTAGCCACTTGCGTATGCGAGTCATCTGACTTGCTCCTTTTGCACGGGGGTCGTTTTTTGCGACAAACGTTTACTGCTCTCCTGCATTACGCTTTTTATTGCACCTGCTCGGTTGCCGGCGGATCGAACGGATAGATCCGGCGCCATTCCGACGCCATGTCCACCACCGTCCAGCCACGGGAATTCGCTTCGTCGAGGGCCTTGTCGAGTCGGCCGATATTCGATTGCCGGTCATAAGCCCACTCGCGCTTGGCATCGGTGTGGTGCACCAGCCCCATCAGGCGCTTGCCCGGCCCGGCGGCGGTCCACTGCAGCATCTGCAGGTCGCCGTCGGAGTTGCCAAAGGCGAGGATCGGCCGCCGACCGATGACCGCATCGATGCTGACCGGTTTGCCCGGTCCGTCGTCGTTGTGCGCGACTTTCGGCGTGCGCACGATGGAAGCTTTGCCGTCCTTGAATTGGTAAGAGGTGACGAACGTGGTACCGATCACCTGTTCCGGCGGGATGCCGTAGACCTTCTCGGCGAAGGCGCGCATGAAGCCGGTATCGCCGCCGGAAACGATGTAAGTCTTGAAGTTCTGGCTGCGCAGGTAGTCGAGCATTTCCAGCATCGGCTGGAAGATCATTTCCGTGTAGGGCTTGCTGGTTTTCGGGTGGCGCGCCTGGCTGAACCAGGTTTTCGCGTAGTCATCGAAGGCTTCGGTGGTCATGCCGCTGTGGGTGGCGCCGACGATCTGCAGCAAACCCTCCATGCCCGACGCGGCGAGGGCCTTGTGATCATTTTCCAGCACCGCTTTGAACGGCTGTGTGGTTTTCCATTCCGGGTGTTGTGCGGCGGTGCGCTTGACCTCGTCGAAGGCAAACAGCAATTCGAAGTAAGCCGGTTGCTCGCTCCACAAGGTACCGTCATTGTCGAACACGGCGATGCGATCGGCCGGTTTGACGAAGTCCTTGCTGCTCTGGTCGGTCACGGCCTGGACGAACTCGATAATGCTCTTCTTGGCCGGGCCGTCGTTCCATGACGGCAGCGGTTCATTCGCCTGTGCCAGCAGGGGCAGAACCAGTGTCAACAGCAGGGCAAGACCGAAACGTTGGCGACGCAGCAACGGGTTGATCATGTGAAATCCTTCTCATGCACAGGGTTGAGCGGGCGCAGGGCCGGTGCGGGTTTCGCCTGTTGGCGGGCGACCTGACTTTGAAGCGTAGACAACGATTGGCGAAGCTGAACAAGTGTTTGATCGGCAGCAGACTGACGGCCGTAAAGCCCGCGTAACAATCCCTGCAAACGTGGCCCGGCGCCCGTGAGTTTCAAGCCCAGACGACTACGCCGCAGCCACAGGTACAGCGCGGTCAGTTGCGCCGGCCTGGCTTGCAGTTGCGGGGCGATTTGTTGCCAGGCGAAAGCGGGCGAATGCTGCCAGGCCAATTGCTTCGCCCGTTTATGTGCGAGCCAGCGTTGATGGGCGTGAACGGCGACGGGCCGCAGCAAGTACACACCGACGGCGAGGCCGACCGCCAGCGCCAGCCAGAGCAGCCAGCGGCTGGAGAAGTGCAAGTGATTCTGTTGCAGTTGCCTGAGGTCTTCGGCGAGCGAAAACACCGGTTTATAGGCGTTGTTGGCCGCGGCCTCGAAGCTCACGGCCGGCACTTCAGCGCTGCGGATCTGCTTCGCAGCGGAATCCCACCATTTCACGCGGATGGCTGGCAGCGTGTAAGTGCCGGCGCTGTCGATGCGATAGCTGGCGCTGTCGACACGTTGGCCGCCGAGGATATTGCCGCGACCGTCATCCAGCGCAGTGACTTGTGGCGTCTTCGCGTAGCGACTCAAGCCGTCGACATCACGGAAGGTCGGAATCGGCAGGGCCATCGCCAGCGCGCCATCGGCTTGCAGGGTGAGCTCACGGGTGATGCTGTCGCCGACTTTCAGCGGCGTGGCCGAATTGGTAACGATCTGTTTCAAGCGCAACCCACTGGCGACCAAAGGCGTCTCCCCGGGCGCGAAACCGGGCGGCTGGGCGGCGCTGAAACTCAGCGGCTGGCTCTGTGCGCTGATTTCTTCAGTGGCCTGGCCCAGTGTGGCGCGTACGGTCAGCGCCGGGATATCGAAACTGCGCGCGACGTTGGGCGTGATCAGATAGCTATAGCGCAAGCCATTGAACGATTGGCCATCGATGGTCTGGTTCAGATGCTGCGCCTGGCCGTTCGGCGGCATTACCAGCGCACCGTCGAGTTGCAGATCGGGCAGGGTGGCGGCGCTGGTGAACCAGGTGTCGGTGAGCACGTCGAGTTGCAGTTCAACCAGCCCGCCGACCATCGCGCCTTCGCTGGGGTTGAGGTGAGCCTCGACCTTCAGTTGCGCTGGGGCTGCAAAAACATTCAGAGACAGCAGGCTGGTCAGCAGCAGGGCGCTGAGCTTTGCGCTGATTGTTCTGCCGCCATCGCTGGCAAGCCAGCTCCCACAAATCACAGCAATCTTCACAAAGTTTGCAACTACACAGAAATTCCCTGTGGGAGCTGGCTTGCCAGCGATGGCGGCGCTCAGGTGCCGGAGGTTCATGGCCGGTCTCCCTGCTGATCCTGCAAGCTGAACTTCTGCCTTAGAAACTTCGCCGGCGAGGTGGTCAGGTTCTCCAGCCACAGCGCGTCGGACGCCGCCTGCTGGGTCTCGACCTTTTTGCTCTGACCTTTACCGGGTGCCTTGTCGAATTTGACTTCATCGGGTTTGGTTTGCGGAGCGTTTTTCTCTGCGCTTTCGGTGTCCTTGAGCAGTGCCTGAGCCAAGGCCAGATTGGCGGTCGCTTCGGGAAATTGCGGCTGCAGTTTCAACGCCTCACTGTAGGCGGCAATCGCCTGATCGAACTTGAAGCGGCGCACGTAAATGTTGCCCAGGTAGAAGTACGCCTGCGGCGTGTCCAGGCGGGCGAAGGTCGCCATTGCCAAGTCGTAATCGGCAGCGTGATAGGCCGCGATACCTTTCCAGTACGGGTCGACGAACAGCGCCGCGGCTTCGGGCAAACGATCATGCTCAAACGCCCAGCGGCCTTGTTGGTCGCGGGTGAAAAACGCATCGGTGAGGGCGTTGGCCTGCGCCGGCGCCGCAGGCCAGCCCAACCCTACGGCCAAAAACAGCGCCGGCATCCAGTTGACGCTCCAGCCTTTGCGTACGCTGAACAGCGCCAGTAACAGCAACGGCCAGCAGAGCCAGTAACCGGCGTCCTTCCAGTGCAATTCGCGCTGTTCGGCGCTGGCGCTCTGGAAGTGTTGCCGTGCGTGCAACTCGATCCACTCCAGGTCATCGTTATTGAGGGTCAGGCTGCCGAGCGGCGCGTCGACGGCCGAGGCCAATTGCTTGAGGGCCGCTTGATCGAAACTGCCGAGCACTGGTCGTCCGCTGCTGTCGATTTTCGGTTGGCCGCTGGCGTTAGTGATGACGCCCGCGTCTTCGCTGCCCACCGCCAGAACCAGAACCTGCAAGGCACTGCCGTCGAGGTGTTTTTGCAGATCATCGAGTTGCGTGGTATCGGCCCCATCAGTCATCAGCAGCAGACTGCCCGGGGTGTTCTCGGCGCTGAGCAAGCGTTTCGCTTGATCGATCACGGCGGCGACGTTCTTGCCCGGTTTGTCGATCAAGCCCGTGCCCAGGGCCTGGATGAAACTGTCGAGCAGCGCCGGATCGTCGGTCGGTGGCAACACCAGATGCGCGCTGCCGGCATAGGCGATCAGTGCGGTCCGCGCAGCGGCGCGACGTTGCAGCAGATCATGCAGCTTGTGCTTGACCGCTTCCAGCCGCGTCGGCTGCACATCGTTGGCGTCCATCGACGGCGAAAGGTCGACGGCAACGATCAGTGGTGCGCGGTTCTCGAGAAAGTCCGGGCGATCCTGTTCCCACGTTGGCCCGGCCGCGGCGAGTGCGCCGAGGATCAGCAGGGCACAGAGCAGGTGCACCGGGCGCCAGCGCTGGTGATCCTGCGGGGTGATCAACAAGTGCGGCAGCAAGTGTTCGGCGATATTGCCGCGCAGGCGTTTTTGCAGGTCGCGGCTACGACGCCAGATCAGTGGCAGCATTGCGCCGAACAGCGCAAGCAACAGCCACAGCGGGCGCAGAAAATGGAAATCGCTCAGGTTGATCTCCATTTCAGGCCTCCTGCCGCTGCCGCGCAACCGTCAGGTTCGGGCGTAAAAGGGCGCCGAGCTGATACAGCGCCAACAGCAGCAATGCTGCGCCCAGCGGCCAGTAGAACAATTCCCGTTGCGGCTGATGGCTGAGGGTTTTTACCTGATGCGGAGTGAGCTGGTCGAGGGTGGTGTAGACCTGATCCAGTGCCGCGCGATCTTCGGCGCGGAAGAAGCGGCCGCCGGTGGTATTGGCGATCTGTTCGAGGCCTTGCAGATTGACCTTCGCTTCGCCGGAAGCGTCGGGGTCGCCGATGCCGATGGTATGAATGACCACGCCTTTGTTGGCAGCCATTTCAGCGGCGTGATCCGGGGTGATCGCGCTGCTGGTGTCGTTGCCGTCAGTGAGCAGAATCAGGACTTTTTCCTGCTCATGGGCCTTGTCGAGCAATTTCAGGCTGAGCCCGATCGCATCGCCGATCGCTGTGTTGGGGCCGGCCATGCCGATCCCGGTATCGGCCAGCAACAACGACAGGCTGGCGTGATCGAGGGTTAGCGGGGCCTGTGGATAGGCACCGCTGCCAAATACGATAAGGCCGATGCGGTCGTCCTTGCGTTTGTCGATGAAGCCTTGCACCACGCCTTTGACCGCCGCCAGGCGATTGATTTTTTCGCCTTGGGCGTTAGTGAAATCCTCGGTTTCCATCGACTGCGAAAGGTCGATGGCGAGCATCAGGTCGCGCACCGGTTGCTGGCGTTCGATCGGCTTTTCGACGTACACCGGACGTGACACGGCCAGCAGAATCAGCGCCCACACCAGCACATTGAGCAGCAGTTGCCAGCGATTGCGTCGACTGCCCGCGGTGCCTGGCGCTTCGCCGACCGCGCGGCTCATCGCGCCGAAAAACGGTACGCGCACGGCACTGCGGGCTTCGTTGTAGGCGGGCAGAAAGCGGTAAGCCAGCCAGGGCAGCGGCAGCAGGAGTAACAACCAGGGGTAATCAAGCTGCCACATGGTGATGCTCCACCCAGTATTGGCAGCTGTCGAAGAGCATTTGCCGTTGCGCTGCGGGGAGGGCGCGCAATACGGGGTCCGGCGCGTAGGCGAGTTGGGCCAGTTGCGTGCTGAAGTCGGCGGGCATTCTGTTTTTGCAATGCCGTTGTAGAAATTCCTGCCAGTCATCTCTGCCGAGCGCCGCCGGCCCTTGTGGCGGCGAGCCTGCTGGCGAAAGCGCTGTGTCATTGGATCGAGGTATTGCATGCGCTGACGTGTTCGCGAGCACGCTCGCTCCCACAGGGAATGCATTCCAGCGCCGCGATTGAGTGGGCATGGACAGGGCTACGCGTTTGAGCAGCTCAGGTAATTCGCGCAGGGCATTGAGGTCGTCACTGCGGCCGCGCAACTGTGCCAGTCGGGCAAGGGCTTCACGGCGATAGCGGTCGCGGCGCCATTGCCAGTATCTGCGCAGGCCGATCAACAGCGCGGCGAGCACCAGCACCGCCAGCAACAGCCACCAGCCCCAGGTTTGCGGCGCATAGCTGACGGGCGCGGGCAGGGCCAGCTCCTTGAGCTGATCGATGCTGGGGATGTTCGGGTTCATCGCGCGCCCCCTGCGCTTTTGCCGAGTTCGGCGCGCAGTTGCCCATGGGCCTCCTCGGCGGTGCTGATCATCATCAGCGGCACCTGACTGCGGCGCAGCAGGGTGGCGACGTCCTTGAGCCGCCCGCTGAGAAAATCCCCCAGCGGCTGCTGCACGTTACGTTTCTCGATCGCCAGTTCGACCTGCAACTCGCCCTGGGTGACCAGCAGTCGACCGTTGTTCGGCAGTTTCAGCGCCAGCGGATCATAGACCTGCAAGGCAATCACATCGTTGTGCGCCGACAGCTGCCGCATCAATTGCAAGGTGCGTTCACCGGCGCCGGCAAAGTCGCTGACGATGCAGATCAAGTGGTCGTGCCCGGCCACACCGAGGCAGCGCTGCAAGGCTTTGTCCAGTTGGTCCTCATCTTCGGCGTCGGGATTACCGGCGTTCAGCGCGCGGTTTTGCTGCACTACGCGGCTGAGCAGCGCTTCGACACGCTTGCGACTGCGCAACGGCGCGATGCTGTCGATACGCTGGTCGTTGAAGACCAGACCGCCAACCCGATCCCCGGCATGAAAAACCATCCACGCCGCCAGCGCGGCGAGTTCGGCGGCGACTGCCGATTTGAAGCTGCGCTGCGAGCCGAAGAACATCGACATGCGCTGGTCGACCACGATCAGGGCCGGGCGGTCGCGTTCTTCTGTGAAAGTGCGCACCACCGGTTTGCCGGTGCGCAACGAAGCGCGCCAGTCGAGGTGGCGCAGGTCATCGCCCGGTTGATAGCGGCGCAACTCGTCGAAATTCAGCCCGCGTCCGCGCAGCCGCGAGGCGTGGTTGCCGGCGAGGATGCTGCCCTGCGGCTGCCGGGCAAGAAAGCTCAGGTCACGGGCCTTGAACTCCAGCGCCATCAATTGCGCGAGAGAGACGTAGACCAAGCCTTCGTCGTTCATGCGGGAATCGCCACTTTGTCGAGAATCCGGTCAAGCACCTGATCGGCGCTGACACCATCGGCAACCGCGTCGTAACTCAGCTGCAAACGATGGCGCAACACCGGATGGACCACGGCGCGGACGTTGTCCGGCGAAACGAAATCCTGCCCCTGCAGCCACGCATCGGCCCGGGCGCAGCGGTCCAGGCCAATGCCGCCACGGGGACTGGCACCAATGGCGATCCAGCGTGCGAGGTCTTCGTCGTATTCGGCGGGGTGCCGGGTGGCGTTGATCAGGTCGATCAGGTACGTGTCGATGGCCGGTGAAACGTGCACCGCGCTGACTTCCTTGCGCGCAGCAAAAATCACCTCTTGCGGCAAGGTGAAATTCTTCACCGGCGTGGTGCTCGCACCTTGGGCAAACTCTTCGTTACGCAGCAGGCGCAGCACCTGGCTTTCGTTTTCGGCGCTGGGGTAATCGAGCAGCACCTTCATCAGAAAACGGTCCATCTGCGCTTCCGGCAGTGGGTAGGTGCCTTCCTGCTCGATCGGGTTCTGCGTCGCCACCACGATGAACAGCTCCGGTAGCGCATGGCTGTTGCCGGCCACCGTGATCTGGCGCTCCTCCATGGCTTCGAGCAGCGCCGCCTGGACCTTGGCCGGGGCGCGGTTGATTTCGTCGGCGAGGATCAGATTGCCGAACAGCGGGCCGGGCTGGAATCGGATCTCGTTTTTGCCCTCGACCTGGTGCAGCACCTCGGCGCCAGTGATGTCCGAGGGCAACAGGTCGGGGGTGAACTGGATTCGGCTCATCTTGGCATCAAGGTGTTTGGCCAGTGCCTTGACCGTGCGTGTCTTGGCCAGCCCGGGCAGGCTCTCCAGGAGCAAATGACCATTGGCCAACAGCCCGAGCAGAATCTGCCGGATGACTTGATCCTGGCCGAGCACCGCTTCGGCAATGCTGGCTTGCAGGGCGTTGAGGTCGGTGAGCGCTGTCATGGGCAGTCCTTTGTGTCCGGGTCTAGAAAAACGCCAGGGTCAGATTGACGCTGAAGCCGTTGCCTTCGGGGCGGTTTTTGGTGTCGAACTCCGGCACCCAGCGCGCGCTGATATTGGCCTGGGCATCGGCGAACTTTCCGGCCCAGCCAACCACCGGGCCGGCGCCGACCGAACGGCCGCGATAGCCATTGAAGACATCGGCGGTCTGGCCTTTGTCGTCGGTCAGTTGCTGCACGTAGCCGGCGGCAAGTCCGGCGTTCCAGCCATTGCCCAAGCCGTGGGTCCAGAGGGCGTCGAGGGTGAAGATGTTGCCGTTGCGATAGTCGGTAGCGTCGTTCTCGGTGTAGAACTCCAGCCCGCTGGACAAGGTGAACTCGCCGCCCTTGCCGTCGAGGTGGGTAAAGGCCACGGTTGGCATGAACGTGTAATTGTTCTGTCCGGGATTGGCCAGGCGATCCTTGTTATAGGCGCCGGTCGGCACGTAGATCGGTAGCGACAGCGAGAGATGATTGAGTTCGTCGAAGTGATAACCAGCGGCGAGCGGGGTGATCAGCGCATCGGCAAACTGCGTGCCGGAATCGCTGTCACCCAAAGTGCGCCCGCGCGGGCCGGTGATGCTCGCCTTGATGTCGGTGTATTGCACCGGCAGGCCCATTGCCGAAGCGAAATTCCAGCGGCCCTTGCCGGTGTTCCAGACATGGGTGAAGTTGGCCATGGTGTAGGAGACTTTCATGTCGATCCCGCCACTGATCGCGCCGGAAATCGGTGCGCCGTCGCTGCCCTTGAGCGAGCCGTCGTACCAGATGCTGGTCAACGACATTACCCAGCCCGGCTCCGGCGGCACGATGCCAGCATTGGCGAACACTTGCTGGCCCGTGATCGGCCGGCCGACGCCACCTTCCGCGGCGAACAGCGATGGACTGACGCCCAGGCACAGCAAGACGAGGAGACGCCCGCTCCGTGGCTTGAGCATGGTAAACGCCGCGCCACCCGGCCCCGGCAGAAATCCTCTATTCCCGGCTCGACTGCAGATCATTCCCGATTCCATGGTGTTTTTCCGGACAACTGAGCACTGTCGCGCCGCTACTGCGTTATCCCTTTGCTTATCAAGCCTGTAGGACACGTCCTTCTGAAACTAGCAGCTAATCGGGGGTTAGCCAGTCGAAGGAATTAATTCGTTGGTGCGGGCGGCGGGGTGCACACATCACACCTCTAATGGTCGGAGCCGGGCTGAATCGAAGGTGGTTGGGGCGGCACTGCAAACTCTGTGGAAGCGAGCCTGCTCGCGAAAGCGGTAGTCCAGTTGACACACGTTTCTGATATCGATACCTGATTTCGCGAGCAGGCTCGCTCCCATAGGACTTGTATACAATCTCGCCGTGGAGCGCCCAACAATTTCCAACGGGGCATAGGTCGTCAGCCGATTTCGTGGTTAACTTCCGCCTCTTGCATGCTTTCCAATCAAAAAACAGAAGGACTCAAGTCATGGCTCAAGTCACCCTCAAAGGCAATCCGGTTCAAGTCAACGGCCAGTTGCCACAAGCCGGTTCCAAGGCGCCAGCCTTTTCCCTGGTAGCCGGCAATCTGTCCGACGTCACCCTGAAAGACTTCGCCGGCAAGCGCAAAGTCCTGAACATTTTCCCAAGCGTCGACACCCCGACCTGCGCCACCTCCGTGCGCAAGTTCAACGCCCAGGCCAACGACATCAGCAACACCGTGGTGCTGTGCATCTCCGCTGACCTGCCGTTCGCCCAGGCGCGCTTCTGCGGCGCCGAAGGTCTGGAAAACGTACAGAACCTGTCGACCCTGCGCGGCAGCGAGTTCATCGAAAACTACGGCGTGGCCATCGCTGACGGTCCACTGAAAGGCCTGACCGCTCGCGCCGTTGTGGTGCTGGACGAAAACGACACCGTCCTGCACAGCGAACTGGTCAAGGAAATCGCCGAAGAGCCTAACTACGAAGCGGCACTGTCCGTTCTCAAGTAAGGCTTTTACAATTGTTAACGGCCTGGCCCTGTCCAGGCCGTTTTCATTTGTGTATCAGGGTTTTGCCTCACACCTTGAAACGTAAGTGGAAGGTAAATTGCCGGTAAAGCTGCTTTGCTTAAATCCACTCAGTGCTTATCGTTCAGCCTCCCGTAATAGAAGCCCACGCGCCCAATGGTCAATAACTCCATGCAATCGTCCCCCCGCAAATCCCGTCGCTGGCTGATCAGCCTGCTGGTCCTGTTGGTCATCGCTGTCCTGTGCTGGAAATTCTGGCCCACCGGCTCTGCTGACAAGGCGGGCGGCGACAAAGCGGCCGCCGGCCATACCGGGCGCTCGGGAATGATGCGGCCGGGCTTCGGCGGCGGTACCGGGCCGATTCCGGTGCGTGTGGCGCCGGCGGTGAAGGGCGACTTCCCGCTGTATTACAAGGCACTGGGCACGGTCACCGCGCTCAATACCATCAACGTGCGCAGCCGGGTGGGCGGCGAACTGGTGAAGATTCATTTCGAAGAAGGGCAGATGGTCAAGGCGGGCGACCTGCTGGCCGAGATCGATCCGCGTCCTTACCAGAACGCTTTGCTTCAGGCCGAAGGCACACTGCTGCAGAATCAGGCGCAACTGAAAAACGCCCAGGTCGACGTCGAGCGTTATCGTGGGCTGTATAAAGAAGACAGCATCGCCAAACAGACCCTCGACACCGCCGAAGCGCTGGTGGGGCAGTATATGGGCACGGTCAAGACCAATCAGGCAGCGGTCAACGACGCCAAGCTCAATCTCGAATTCACCAAGATCCGCGCGCCGATTGCCGGTCGCGTCGGTCTGCGTCAGGTCGACGTCGGCAACCTCGTCGCCGCCAACGACACCACGTTCCTCGCGGTGATCACCCAGACGCAACCGATCAGCGTGGCCTTCACCTTGCCGGAAAACAGTCTCGACACCGTGCTCGCCCGTTACCGCAGCGGCGCCAAACTGCCTGCCGAAGCCTGGGATCGCGGCGACACCAAGCTGCAAGCCACTGGCGTGCTGCAAAGCCTCGACAACCAGATCGACGTGGCCACCGGCACCCTCAAGTTCAAGGCCCGCTACGACAATCGCGACCAGTCGCTGTTTCCCAACCAGTTCGTCAACGTCCATTTGCTGGCCGACACGCTCAAAGGTGTAGTGCTGGCGCCGTCGGCAGCGATCCAGTTCGGTACCAATGGCACCTTCGTCTATGCGCTGGACGGCGACAGGAAAGTCACCATTCGCCAACTGAAAATCGGTGCCAGCGACGGTGACAACACCGTGGTCACCGAAGGCCTCGCCGCTGGCGATCGCGTTGTGCTTGAAGGCACCGATCGCCTGAAGGAGGGCAGCGAAGTCGAAGTGGTCAATGACAGCAGCGAAGTGCCGACCTCGCCGACCGAACACCTGCAAGGCAAATCTGCCGCCAATCCCGATGCGACCACCGCTGACAAGGCCAAGAAGGGCGCATGAACATTTCGCGGCTGTTCATCCTCCGTCCGGTAGCCACCACCCTGAGCATGCTGGCCATTGTCCTGGCCGGCCTGATCGCTTATCGCCTGCTGCCGGTTTCGGCCTTACCGCAGGTCGATTACCCGACCATCCGCGTCATGACCCTGTACCCCGGCGCCAGTCCGGACGTAATGACCAGCGCCGTCACCGCGCCGCTTGAACGCCAGTTCGGGCAGATGCCGGGCCTGACGCAAATGGCCTCGACCAGCTCCGGCGGCGCTTCGGTGCTGACCCTGCGTTTCAGCCTCGACATCAACATGGACGTCGCCGAGCAGCAGGTGCAAGCCGCGATCAACGCCGCGACCAACCTGCTGCCGACCGACCTGCCGGCACCGCCGGTGTACAACAAGGTCAATCCGGCGGACACCCCGGTGCTGACCCTGGCCATCACTTCGAAAACCATGCTGCTGCCCAAGCTCAATGACTTGGTCGATACGCGCATGGCGCAGAAGATCGCCCAGATCAGCGGCGTCGGCATGGTCAGCATTGCCGGCGGCCAGCGTCAGGCGGTACGAATCAAGGTCAACCCCGAAGCGCTGGCGGCCAACAGCCTCAACCTGTCGGACGTGCGCACGCTGATCGGCGCCTCCAACGTCAACCAGCCGAAAGGCAACTTCGATGGCCCGACCCGGGTGTCGATGCTCGATGCCAACGACCAACTGACCTCGCCCGAGGACTACGCCAATCTGATCCTGACCTACAAGAACGGCGCGCCGTTGCGGCTCAAGGACGTCGCGGAAATCGTCGATGGCGCCGAGAACGAGCGTCTGGCCGCGTGGGCCAACCAGAATCAGGCGGTGCTGCTGAACATCCAGCGTCAGCCGGGCGCCAACGTCATCGAAGTGGTCGACCGCATCAAGGCCTTGCTGCCAAGCATCACCGACAACCTGCCGGCCGGCCTCGACGTCACGGTGCTCACAGACCGCACCCAGACCATCCGTGCCTCGGTCACCGACGTGCAACACGAACTGCTGATCGCTATCGCGCTGGTGGTCATGGTCACGTTCCTGTTTCTGCGCCGCGCCAGTGCGACGATCATTCCCTCGGTTGCCGTGCCGCTGTCGCTGATCGGCACCTTTGGCGTGATGTACCTCGCCGGTTTCTCCGTGAACAACCTGACGTTGATGGCGCTGACCATTGCCACCGGCTTCGTGGTCGACGACGCCATCGTCATGCTCGAGAACATTTCGCGCTTCATCGAAGAGGGTGACAGCCCGATGCAGGCCGCGCTCAAGGGCGCGAAACAGATCGGCTTCACCCTGATTTCCCTGACCCTGTCGCTGATCGCCGTCCTGATTCCGCTGCTGTTCATGGCCGACGTGGTAGGGCGCCTGTTCCGCGAGTTCGCCATCACCCTGGCGGTCGCAATCCTGATTTCCCTGGTGGTGTCGCTGACCCTGACGCCGATGATGTGCGCGCGCCTGCTCAAGCGTGAACCGCAGGAGCACGAGCAAGGCCGTTTCTACCGCGCCAGCGGTGCGTTCATCGACTGGATGATCAACGAATACGGGCGGATGCTGCGCTGGGTGCTCAAGCATCAGCCGCTGACCTTGCTGGTCGCCATCGGCACACTGGCGTTGACCGTGTTCCTGTACGTGATCGTGCCGAAGGGTTTCTTTCCGGTGCAGGACACCGGGGTGATTCAGGGAATTTCCGAAGCGCCGCAGTCGATCTCCTTCGCGGCGATGGGCGAACGGCAGCAGCAACTGGCGAAGATCATTCTCGAAGATCCGGCGGTGCAGAGCCTGTCGTCCTACATTGGCGTCGACGGCGACAACGCCACGCTCAACAGCGGCCGCTTGCTGATCAACCTCAAGCCCCATGGCGAGCGCGATCTGACGGCCAGCGAAGTAATTTCGCGCCTGCAACCAAAACTGGACAAACTGGTCGGCATTCGGCTGTTCATGCAGCCGGTGCAGGACCTGACCATCGAGGATCGGGTCAGTCGCACCCAGTATCAGTTCAGCATGTCTTCGCCGGACTCCGAATTGCTCAGCCAGTGGAGCGGCCGTCTGGTCGAAGCCCTGGCGCAGCGTCCGGAGTTGACCGACGTGGCCAGTGATCTGCAGGACAAAGGCTTGCAGGTCTATCTGGTGATCGACCGTGACGCCGCATCGCGCCTTGGCGTGTCGGTGGCGAATATCACCGATGCGCTGTACGACGCGTTCGGCCAGCGGCAGATTTCGACCATTTACACCCAGGCCAGCCAGTACCGCGTGGTGCTGCAAGCCCAGGCCGGGGAGAAGATCGGCCCGCAGGCGCTGGATCAGATTCACGTCAAGACTACCGACGGCGCGCAGGTGCGTTTGTCGAGTCTGGCGCATGTCGAAGAGCGTCAGGCGCAATTGGCGATCACCCACATCGGCCAGTTCCCGGCGGTGATGATGTCGTTCAACCTCGCGCCGGGCGTGGCGTTGGGGCATGCCGTGGACATCATTGAGCAGGTGCAGCAGGACATCGGCATGCCGGTCGGCGTGCAGACTCAGTTCCAGGGCGCGGCGCAAGCGTTCCAGGCTTCGCTGTCGAGTACCTTGCTGCTGATTCTGGCGGCGGTGGTGACCATGTACATCGTGCTGGGCGTGCTTTACGAGAGCTACATCCACCCGATCACTATTCTTTCGACCTTGCCGTCCGCCGCAGTCGGTGCCTTGCTAGCGTTGCTGCTCAGTGGCAACGACCTGGGCATGATCGCGATTATCGGCATCATCCTGCTGATCGGTATCGTCAAGAAGAACGCGATCATGATGATCGACTTCGCCCTCGACGCTGAACGCACCCAGGGCATGGCCCCGGCGGAGGCGATCTATCAAGCGGCGCTGCTGCGCTTCCGGCCGATTCTGATGACCACGCTGGCGGCGTTGTTCGGCGCAGTGCCGCTGATGCTGGCCACGGGGTCTGGCGCGGAACTGCGTCAGCCGTTGGGTCTGGTGATGGTCGGCGGTTTGCTGGTGAGCCAGGTGTTGACGCTGTTCACCACGCCGGTGATTTACCTGGCTTTTGATCGGTTGGGGCGGCGTTGGACCAAGCCTGTCGCGGGAGAGGTGGTGTGAGCGGCGTGGTGAAAGCAGCTGCAAGCTGCAAGCTTCAAGCTGCAAGAAAACAGCAGCCTGCGCGCGCAGGAACAGCTTGTAGCTCGCAGCTTGCAGCTTGGAGCTCGACGCTATGAACCTCTCCGGACCTTTCATCAAACGCCCCGTGGCAACCATGCTGCTCTCGCTGGCCATCATGTTGCTCGGCGGGGTCAGCTTCGGTCTGTTGCCGGTATCGCCGCTGCCGCAGATGGATTTCCCGGTGATCGTCGTCCAGGCCAGTCTGCCGGGCGCCAGTCCCGAGGTTATGGCTTCAACGGTGGCCACGCCGCTGGAGCGTTCGTTCGGTGCGATTGCCGGCGTCAACACCATGAGCAGCCGCTCCAGTCAGGGTTCGACGCGGGTGATTCTGCAATTTGACCTCGACCGCGACATCAACGGCGCGGCGCGGGAAGTGCAGGCGGCGATCAACGCCTCGCGCAATCTGCTGCCGAGCGGGATGCGCAGCATGCCGACCTATAAAAAGGTCAACCCGTCGCAGGCGCCGATCATGGTGCTGTCGCTGACTTCGGATGTGCTGGAAAAAGGCCAGCTCTACGACTTGGCCTCGACCATCCTCTCGCAAAGCCTGTCGCAAGTGCAGGGCGTCGGTGAAGTGCAGATCGGTGGCAGTTCGCTGCCGGCAGTGCGCATCGAGCTCGAACCGCAGGCGCTGAACCAGTACGGCGTGGCCCTCGACGATGTGCGCAAGACCATTGCCGACGCTAACGTACGGCGGCCCAAGGGTTCGGTCGAGGACGGCGAGCGCTTGTGGCAGATCCAGGCCAACGACCAGTTGGAGAAAGCCAAGGATTATGAGTCGCTGATCATTCACTACGCCGACGGCGCCGCATTGCGTCTCAAGGATGTGGCGAAAGTCAGCGATGGCGTCGAAGACCGTTACAACAGCGGTTTCTTCAACGACGACGCGGCGGTATTGCTGGTGATCAACCGTCAGGCCGGCGCCAACATCATCGAGACGGTCAACGAGATCAAGGCGCAGTTGCCCGCGCTGCAAGCGGTGCTGCCGGCCAGCGTCAAACTCAATTTGGCCATGGATCGCTCGCCAGTGATCAAGGCTACGCTGCATGAAGCCGAGATGACCTTGCTGATCGCCGTCGCCCTGGTGGTGCTGGTGGTGTACCTGTTTCTGGGTAACTTCCGCGCCTCGCTGATCCCGACCCTGGCGGTGCCGGTGTCGCTGGTCGGTACTTTCGCGGTGATGTATCTGTACGGGTTCTCGCTGAACAACCTGTCGCTGATGGCGCTGATTCTCGCCACCGGTCTGGTGGTGGACGACGCCATCGTGGTGCTGGAAAACATTTCCCGGCACATCGACGAAGGCGTCAAGCCGATGCAGGCCGCGTACCTCGGGGCCAAGGAAGTCGGCTTTACCCTGCTGTCGATGAACGTCTCGCTGGTGGCGGTGTTCCTGTCGATCCTGTTCATGGGCGGGCTGGTCGAGAGCTTGTTTCGCGAATTTTCCATTACGCTGGCGGCGGCAATCGTGGTGTCGCTGGTGGTGTCCCTGACGCTGACACCGATGCTCTGCGCGCGCTGGCTCAAGCCGCACACGCCGGGCCAGGAAAACCGCCTGCAACGCTGGAGCCACAAGACCAACGACTGGATGGTCGGCAAATACGCCACCAGCCTCGACTGGGTATTGCGTCATCGCCGTCTGACCTTGTTCAGCCTGCTGCTCACCGTTGGCGTCAACATTGCGCTTTATGTGGTGGTGCCGAAAACCTTCCTGCCGCAGCAGGACACCGGCCAGTTGATCGGTTTCGTGCGTGGCGACGACGGTCTGTCCTTCAACGTCATGCAGCCGAAAATGGAAACCTTCCGCCGCGCCGTGCTCAAGGATGAAGCGGTGGAAAGCGTGGCCGGGTTCATCGGCGGCAACAACGGCACCAACAACGCCTTCATGATCGTGCGCCTGAAGCCGATCAAGGAACGCCAGCTGTCGGCGCAGAAAGTCATCGAACGCCTGCGCAAGGAAATGCCCAAGGTGCCCGGGGCGCAGTTGATGCTGATGGCCGACCAGGATCTGCAGTTTGGTGGCGGCCGCGAGCAGACCAGTTCGCAATACACCTACATCCTGCAAAGCGGCGACCTCGCCGAGCTGCGCAAGTGGTTCCCGAAAGTGGTCACCGCGTTGCGTGCCTTGCCCGAGCTGACCGCCATCGACGCCCGCGAAGGTGCCGGGGCGCAACAGGTGACGCTGATTGTCGATCGTGATCAGGCGAAACGCCTGGGGGTCGACATGAACATGGTCACCGCCGTGCTCAACAACGCCTACAGCCAGCGGCAGATTTCGACGATCTACGACAGCCTCAACCAGTATCAGGTGGTGATGGAGGTCAATCCGAAATATGCCCAGGATCCGGTGACACTCAAGCAGGTCGAGGTGATTACCGCTGACGGTGCGCGCGTGCCGCTGTCGACGTTCGCCCATTACGAGAACAGCCTGGAAAACGACCGGGTCAGTCATGAAGGCCAGTTCGCGTCCGAAAGCATTTCCTTTGACATGGCCGAAGGCGTGACCGTAGAGCAGGGCAGTGCTGCCATTGAACGGGCGATCGCCAAGGTCGGCCTGCCGGAGGATGTAATTGCGAAAATGGCCGGCACCGCTGACGCCTTCGCCGCGACGCAGAAGAGCCAGCCGTTCATGATCCTCGGTGCGTTGCTGGCCGTGTACCTGGTGCTCGGTGTGCTGTATGAAAGCTACATCCACCCGCTGACCATTCTTTCGACTTTGCCCTCGGCCGGGGTCGGCGCGTTGCTGTCGATTTATGCACTGGGCGGCGAGTTCAGCCTGATTTCCCTGCTGGGGATATTCCTGCTGATCGGCGTGGTGAAAAAGAACGCCATTCTGATGATCGATCTGGCGCTGCAATTGGAGCGTCATCAGGGCCTGTCGCCGCTGGAGTCGATCCGCAGCGCCTGTCTGCAACGCCTGCGACCGATTCTGATGACCACGCTGGCGGCGATCCTCGGCGCCTTGCCGTTGCTGCTCGGCCGTGCCGAGGGTGCGGAAATGCGCCAGCCGCTGGGACTGACCATCATTGGCGGCCTGGTGTTCAGCCAGGTCCTGACCCTTTACACCACCCCGGTGGTTTACCTATATCTCGACAAGCTGCGCCATCGCTTCAACAAATGGCGTGGCGTGCGCACTGACGCCGCTCTGGAAACTCCGCTATGACTGACCGTTCGCTTCTCCAATTGGCCACCGTTCGCGGCTCGCGCCTGTTGAGCCTGTCACTGTGCGTGGCGCTGCTCAGCGCTTGCGCAGTCGGCCCGGACTACCAGCGCCCGCAAACTGCCGAAATCGCTCAGTTCAAGGAAGCCGAAGGCTGGCGTCAGGCCAATCCCAGCGACTCGCTGGCCCGTGGCGCCTGGTGGGAGTTGTACGGCGACCAACAGCTCAACGCCTTGATCGAAAAACTCAATAGCTCCAACCAGACCGTCGCCCAGTCTGAAGCGCAGTTTCGTCAGGCGCAGGCCTTGGTGCGCAGTGCACGCGGGGCATTTTACCCGAGCGTCGACCTGAGTCTGGGCAAGACCCGCTCGAGTCAGGGCACCGGTAGCAGCAGTTCGAGCCTGAGCAGTTCCTCAAGCGGCATCCGCGACACTTATAACGCGCAGTTGGGCGTCAGTTGGGAAGCCGACGTCTGGGGCAAGCTGCGCCGTGGCCTGGAGGCCGACGAGGCCAACGCCCAGGCGAGCTTTGCCGATCTGGCAGCGATGCGTCTGAGTCAGCAATCGGAACTGGTGCAGAACTACCTGCAACTGCGCGTCATCGATCAGCAGAAGCGTTTGCTCGAGGCCACCGTTGCCGCTTATCAACGCTCGCTGAAAATGACCCAAAACCAGTACCGCGCCGGGGTTTCCGGGCGCGATGCGGTGGCGCAGGCCCAAACCCAGTTGAAAAGCACCCAGGCCGATCTCGTCGACCTGATCTGGCAGCGCGCACAGTTTGAAAACGCTATTGCCGTACTGACCGGCGAAGCACCGGCCAACTTCAGCATCGCCGAAAGCCAGAGCATCCCGAATCTGCCGCAGGTACCGCTGAGCTTGCCCTCACAGCTGCTGGAACGCCGTCCTGACATCGCTTCGGCCGAACGCTCGGTGATTGCCGCCAATGCCAACATCGGCGTGGCGAAAGCCGCGTATTACCCGGACCTGACCCTGAGCCTGAGCGGCGGCTACAGCAGCAGTACCTCGAAAAACCTGATCAGCCTGCCGAACCGTTTCTGGTCGGTCGGCCCGCAGCTTTCTCTGCCGCTGTTCGACGGCGGCATTCGTTCGGCCGAGGTCGACCGCAGCGAAGCCGCCTACGACGAAACCGTCGCCCGCTACCGCCAGACCGTGCTCGACGGTTTCCGCGAAGTGGAAAACTACCTGGTCCAGCTCAAGGTGTATGAAGACGAAGCGGCGGTACGCCAGGAAGCGCTGGATGCCGCCCGCGATTCCCTGCGCCTGACGGAAAACCAGTACAAGGCCGGGCTGATTGCTTATATCGACGTGGTAGTGGTGCAGGCCACGGCGCTGAGTAACGAACGCAGTGTGCTGAATATTCTGCAGAGCCGACTGATCGCCAGCGTACAACTGATCGCCGCACTGGGCGGCGGCTGGGACGGCCAACTGGATGTCAGCGACAACACCCGATGATCATTCCCACGCTCTGCGTGGGAATGATCATCGGACGCTCCGCGTTCAGCTTTGAAAGGGACGCGGAGCGTCCCCGGCTGCATTCCCACGCAGAGCGTGGGAACGATCGTCATCAGCCAGTTCAGCTTAGGTTAAAGCCCACCGCAGAGCCTTGTAGGACGATCGAACAAGCGTTTCATCGGCTTGATGGCAATTTGGTTACTTTGTCAGTGCGTTATTTCGCGCAATCAGTACAATCGCCGCATTTGCCCGACCGAGAATGGAAGCAGTACGGTTTCGGCTTGTCACGAGAACGTCCATGCTCATCGGCAGCTACTCCTTCACCCTGGTTTTCATTTCGTTGTGCGTGGCCATTCTGGCTTCCTACACGGCGCTCGATCTCACCGGGCGCATCGCCACGGCGAAAGGCCGGGCCGTGCATTTCTGGACGGCGGGCGGGGCGTTGGCGATGGGCGTTGGCGTCTGGTCGATGCATTTCATCGGCATGCTCGCCTTCAAATTGCCGATCGACCTGGGCTATGACTTCACCCTGACTGCGCTGTCGCTGCTGATCGCGGTGCTGTCCTGCGGTTTTGCGTTGTGGCTGGTCAGCCAACCGAAACTGCCACTGGCGCAACTGGCCTTCGGTGCGTTGATCATGGGAGCGGGCATCAGCGCCATGCACTACACCGGCATGGCCGCGCTGCGCATGACCCCGGGCATCGATTACGACCCGACATTGTTCAGCGCCTCCCTGCTGATCGCCGTCGGCGCCTCGGCAGCGGCGTTGTGGATTGCCTTTCGCCTGCGCCAGCATTCGCCCTATGTGCGGCTGATTCGTGCTGGCGCCGCGGTGATCATGGGGGTGGCGATTGTCGGCATGCACTACACCGGCATGGCGGCGGCGCAATTTCCTGACGGCAGTTTCTGCGGCGCGACGCTCAATGGCTTGAAGGGCAACGGCCTCGACAGCCTGGTCGTGGTCACCACGCTGGCGGTGCTGTCGATTGCCCTGTTGACCTCGATCCTCGACGCCCGCCTCGAAGCGCGCACCGCTGATCTGGCGCACTCGCTGACGGTGGCCAATCGCGAACTCACCCAATTGGCCTTGCACGATCCGCTGACCAGCCTGCCCAATCGCATGTTGCTCGACGACCGCATCAATCAGGCGATCAGAAAAGTTGAAGAGCAGGGCGGCTGCTTCGCCTTGATGTTCATCGACCTCGACGGTTTCAAACCGGTCAACGACGCATTCGGCCATCACATGGGCGACCAATTGCTGCGTGAGGTCGGCGCGCGTCTGCGTGAAGACTTGCGCAGCCAGGACACCCTGGCGCGGATCGGTGGCGATGAGTTCGTTTTACTGGTGCGCTTGAGCGAGCCCAATGACGCCTTGAGCCTGGCCGCGCGTCAGGTCGGCCTGATCGGTCGCACGTTCCGCGTCGCCGAGCATGACCTGCAGATTTCCGCCAGCGTCGGCATTGCCCTGTATCCGGGCAACGGCGCCAACGCCCAGGAACTGCTGATGAACGCCGACGCCGCGATGTACCACGCCAAGGGCGGTGGCAAGAACGGCTACAGCTTCTTCGATGCGTCGATGAACACCAACGCGCGCAAACAACTGCAACTGTTACAGGACCTGCGCGCGGCCATTGAGCACAACCAGTTCTGCCTGCATTACCAGCCCAAATTCGACGCCGCCAACGGTCGCCCCGTCGGTGCCGAAGCGCTGCTGCGCTGGAAGCATCCGCTGCATGGCATGTTGATGCCGGACAAGTTCATTGATCTGGCGGAGAAAACCGGGTTGATCATTCCGATGGGCGAATGGGTGCTCAACGAAGCCTGCCGGCAGATGCGCGAGTGGTACGTACTCGGTTACACCGACTGGCGCATCGCCGTGAACCTCTCGGCCTTGCAGTTCTGCCATGCCGGGCTGGTGCAAAGCGTGGCCAAGGCGCTGGCGACCCACCACTTGCCGGCCAACAGCCTGACCCTGGAAATCACTGAAACCACAGCTATGAGCGACGCCGATGCGAGCATGACCGTGCTGCAAGAGCTGTCGGACATGGGTGTCGACCTGTCGATCGACGACTTCGGCACCGGTTATTCCAGCCTGATGTACCTCAAGCGTTTGCCGGCCAATGAGCTGAAGATCGACCGCGGTTTCGTCCGCGATCTGGAGCATGACAGCGATGATGCGGCGATCGTCTCGGCGATTGTTGCGCTGGGGCAGGCCCTGGACCTGCGGATTGTCGCCGAGGGTGTCGAGACCGGCGCGCAACAGGATTTCCTCACCAAACTGGGCTGTGACTCGCTGCAGGGCTATCTGCTTGGCCACCCGATGCCGGCGGAGCGCTTCATGCAGGACATCGTGCGCGGGCAACGGCTGGCGGTGGTCTGAGAGACCCTGTGGGAGCGGGCTTGCTCGCGAAGGCGCCCGAATAGGCGCCACATGCAAAACCCGCCAATCGCAGTTATTCTTCCCCCGACTGTTACGTGTGCACGTGGGGGAAGGCCAGCATGGATAAAGTCATTGTCATCACCGGTGGCGGGCGCGGAATCGGCGCGGCTACGGCATTGCTGGCAGCCGAACAGGGCTACCGGATCTGCATCAACTATCAGTCGGATGAACAGGCCGCACACAACGTACTAGAGCAGGTTCGCGCCTTGGGCGCCCAGGCCATCGCGGTCCGCGCCGATGTCAGCATCGAAGACGAAGTGATCGCGATGTTTCAGCGCGTCGACGCCGAACTGGGCCGGGTTACCGCGCTGGTCAACAACGCCGGCACCGTCGGGCAGAAGTCGCGGGTCGATGAAATGTCCGAATTCCGCATCCTCAAAATCATGAAAACCAACGTGCTGGCGCCGATCCTCTGCGCCAAGCACGCGATCCTGCGCATGTCGCCCAAACACGGCGGGCAGGGCGGCAGCATCGTCAACGTGTCCTCGGTCGCGGCACGCCTCGGTTCGCCGAACGAGTACGTTGATTACGCCGCATCCAAAGGCGCGCTCGACACCTTTACCATCGGTCTGTCGAAAGAAGTCGCGGGTGAGGGCATTCGCGTCAATGCAGTGCGTCCGGGCTACATCTACACCGACTTCCATGCCCTGAGCGGCGACCCGGATCGGGTCAGCAAGCTCGAGTCGGCGATTCCCATGGCCCGGGGCGGGCGGCCGGATGAAGTGGCGGAGGCGATTGTCTGGTTGCTGTCGGACAAGGCGTCGTATGCGACCGGGACGTTTGTTGATTTGGGGGGTGGGCGGTAAACCAGTGGATTTGCAGTGTTAATGCCGGACTCTTCGCGAGCAGGCTCGCTCCCACATTGGTTCTGTATTCACAAATCAACTGTGGGAGCGAGCCTGCTCGCGAAGGGGCCAGTCCAGACAACATCTATCCCTCAGAACGACCGCACAATCCGCCCCAACGTCTCCATGGCCTTTTCCGATTCCTCGGTCCATGGGCTGCCGTAATTCAAGCGAATGCAATTTCTGAAACGCTGGGTCGGTGAGAATATCGGCCCCGGCGCGATGCTGATGCCTTGTGCCAGGGCCATCTGGAACAGCTTCAGCGAATCCATTTGCTCCGGCAATTCCAGCCACAGAAAGTAGCCGCCCGCCGGCTGGCTGACGCGGGTCTGCGCCGGGAAGTAACGGGCAATCGCCGCGAGCATCGCGCTCTGCTGTTCTTCCAGGGCATAACGCAGTTTGCGCAGATGCCGATCGTAGCCGCCGTGTTGCAGATAATCGGCAATTGCCGCTTGCGTCGGCATCGAAGCGCACAGCGAGGTCATCAGCTTCAGTCGCTCGATCTTCTGCGCGAAACGCCCGGCCGCCACCCAGCCGATGCGGTAGCCGGGGGCGAGACTTTTGGCGAACGAGCCGCAATGCATGACCAATCCTTCAGTATCAAAAGCCTTGGCCGGTTTTGGCGCCTGTTGCCCGTAATAAAGCTCGGCGTAGACATCGTCCTCAATCAACGGCACCTGATGCTGACGCAGCAGTTCGACCAGCTCCTGTTTCTTCGCCTCGGGCACGGTCGCGCCCATCGGGTTGTGGAAACTGGTCATGCACCAGCAGGCCTTGATCGGATGGCGTTCCAGAGTTTGCGCGAGCACGCCGAGGTCGATGCCGTCACGCGGGTGCACGGGGATTTCCACGGCTTTGAGCTTCAGGCGCTCCAGCACTTGCAGGCAGGCATAAAACGCCGGGGCCTCGATGGCCACCAGATCGCCGGGCTCGGTCACTGCTTGCAGGCACAGGTTCAGCGCTTCGAGAGCGCCGTTGGTGATCAGTAGCTCTTCCATCGGCAGCATCAGCCCGCCGACCATGTAGCGCAGAGCAATCTGCCGGCGCAGTTGCGGGTTGCCCGGCGACATATCGGTGACGACCATGCGCGGATCCATCTCCCGCGCGGCGCTGGCCAGGGAGCGCGACAGGCGTTGCAGCGGAAACAGCGTCGGGCTGGGGAAGGCCGAGCCGAAGGGCACGGTGTTGGGGTCTTTGATCGAATCGAGTACCGAGAACACCAGCTCGCTGACGTCGACTTCGGTGGATTCGTTGACCTGGCTGCTGATCACCGGCTCGGAGAATGTGCTCGGCGTATGGGCGTTGACGAAGTAACCAGAGCGCGGCCGGGCGCGGATCAGGCCACGGCGTTCGAGCAGGTAATAGGCCTGGAACACGGTCGACGGGCTGACCCCGTAAGCCTGGCTGGCATAGCGCACCGACGGTACCCGCTGGCCAGGCCCGAGGACGCCGGAGCGGATCAGTTCAGCGATGTCATCGGCGAATTTTTCGTAGCGTTTCATGGTGGATCCGAATGGGGTCTATAAGGAATCGCGTCGCCTCCATTCGCGAGCAGGCTCGCTCCCACAACGACCGCGATTTCCTGTGGGAGCGAGCCTGCTCGCGAATGAAAGCACCGCAGTCTAAGGGCAATCAACGATTCATCGGCGCCACAAACCGGCTCTTCGCCACGCTGTATACCTGCGGCTCGTCACTGTCTTCAATCCTGAAACTCAATGTCTGCGAACTGCTCGCCGGGCGCTCGGTGGTCATTGCCACCGACACCGGTACATCGACAATCTCCCCGGGCGCCAGGCTCAATGCCGTCTTGCCCTGCAACTCAAACCCGTCGCCATCAACCAGACTCAACCGGTAATCCTGCCGTTGCTGAGTCTTGTTGATCACTTTCAGCGAATAAATATTCTCGATCTGGCCTTGAGCGTTCTCGCGGAACAACCCGCGATCCTTGGTCACGTCCAGCGACACCATCGGCCGCTCGATCAATGCCAGCGCCAACGCTCCGATCATCAACAACAACACCGCCGTATAGCCAATCAAACGCGGACGCAGCAGATGGGTTTTGCCGCCCTGCAATTCGCGCTCGGAACTGTAGCGGATCAGGCCGCGCGGGTAATGCATTTTGTCCATGATCGAATCGCAGGCGTCGATGCATGCTGCGCAGCCGATGCATTCCATTTGCAAGCCATCGCGGATGTCGATGCCGGTCGGGCAGACCTGCACGCACAACTGGCAGTCGATGCAATCACCCAGACCGGCTTCTACCGGGCGCACATCACGCTTGCGCGGACCACGGTTTTCGCCACGGGCAGCATCATACGCAATGGTCAGCGTGTCCTTGTCGAACATCACACTCTGGAACCGCGCATACGGGCACATGTGCATGCACACGGCCTCACGCAGCCAACCGGCGTTGATGTACGTGGCGGCGGCGAAAAACAGCACCCAGAACAGACTGACGCCACCGATCTGCAGGGTCAGTAGTTCTTCGGCCAGCGGCCGGATCGGGGTGAAGTAGCCGACGAAGGTCAGGCCGGTGATCACGCTGATTGCCAGCCACAGCGTGTGCTTGGCGGCACGCCGCGCCAGTTTGTTCAGGCTCCATGGCGCCGCTTGCAGTTTGATGCGCTGGTTGCGCTCGCCTTCGGTGATCTTCTCGCACCACATGAAGATCCACGTCCACGAGCTCTGCGGGCAGGTGTAACCGCACCAGACGCGACCGGCAAACACGGTGATGGCGAAGAGTCCGAACGCAGCAATGATCAGCAGCGCCGAGAGCAGAATGAAATCCTGCGGCCAGAACGTCGCGCCGAAGATGTGGAATTTGCTTTCCGCCAGATCCCACAGCACCGCCTGCCGACCGCCCCAGTTCAGCCACACGGTGCCGAAAAACAGCACAAACAGAACGCCGGCGCCGCTCATACGCAAGTTGCGGAACAGGCCGGTGAAACTGCGGGTATGGATCTGCTTGTCGGTGGGTCCGGCGGTCGCTTTCAAAGGGCGCGCGGGTACGCTTTTTATCGTTGGCGATGCTTCTACGGTTCGGACGGGGATTTGCTCGCTCATGTTCGTTCGCTCATCAGCCTCCATCAGGCCGATGCACTATGAGCGCCGATCTGTTTGCAGAACAGACTCAGGTTTGGCAATAAAAAGCGGATCAGATGAGGTTTGGCGCACTGCCTGCGACAACTTGAAGCAACCTGCCAGGCAAGGCGCAAACGCCTATTGCAGGCGTCTGCGACGGGTGTTGATCGAGATCAATCAAACCACCGAATCACTGTCATCGGCCTTCAGATGTTTGCGCCCGTCCTTGGCCCCGGCGACGGTCAAGGCATCGGCTTCTGCTTCGGTGATGTAGGTACGTTTGCCTTCGATTTCCACGAACGACATGGCTTTGTCGCTATCGGTCAGGACTTCGAGTGTGTCGCAGATGCGAATTTCCTCACCATGCTCGACGGTAAAAAAACACACTTTCTGCTCGGGGTTGGATTCATCGATTCGCACGGGCATGGCGGCAGTCCTTGTTCGAGGGAGGTCTGCACATTAGGAAGCGCAGCGCGCCGATCGTTCTGCGCAACCGATTAATGGTCGCTGTTGTCCATCGCTTATCAAGCCAATAACAAGGGAGGCACGATGGAAGACTGGTGGGATGAAGTGTGGGCCACGATGCAAGCCGAATTTGCCGATATCGGCGACGCCTCGCAAATGACCCGGATCACCGTACGTCTGGTGATGGCGGCGATTCTCGGCGGGATTCTCGGATTTGAGCGCGAGCATAAAGGCAAGGCAGCGGGCGTGCGCACGCACATGCTGGTGGCATTGGGTGCTGCGCTATTCGTATTGGTGCCGCAGACCTCGGGCGCAGAATCCGATGCCATGAGTCGGGTCTTGCAGGGCGTGATTGCCGGGATCGGCTTTCTCGGCGCCGGGACCATTCTGAAAAATCAACAGGGCGACGAGGCCCATGTCAAAGGCCTGACCACGGCGGCGGGCTTATGGATGACGGCGGCGATCGGCGTGGCGGCGGGGCTGGGCAAGGAAGCGACGGCATTGCTCAGTACCATTCTGGCGCTGGCGATCTTCAGTGTGATGCCGTACGTGGTCAGAGTGTTCGAAAAGGATGTCGACAAGAACGACCACCTCTGACTCCCCGCCGGCTGATGATCGTTCCCACGCTCCGCGTGGGAATGCTTCAACGGACGCTCCGCGTTCGGCTCTGGATGGGACGCAGAGCGTCCCGGGCTGCATTCCCACGCGGAGCATGGGGACGATCAGGGGGCAAGGGTCAGACGATCACCGGCGGCATCGTGCTCGGTGGCTCTTCTTTCGGTGGTGGCGTGGTGCCTGGCGGCTCTTGCTCGGGCACCGGTGGCGGTTCGGTATCCGGCAGGGTGGGTTTGTCGATGTTCGGATCGGGCGTTTCCGCCGGGATCGGGATGCTCATCAGGTGACCTCCGTATGGCACATGGCGTGGGACGTGCTTAAGTGAGTTGACCCGGCCACGACAAATTCGATCCGCAGGTTTGTCTTGTTAATTTCATCTGAACTTTTCCCCGCGCCGGTTGCTCGGAACCTAAGTGAGTTCATGACAGGGCCGGCGCTTTGTCGCGAATACTGTTCCGGCACAAGAGCGTCCTTGGGGCGTTAAGGAGAGATGCTCAATGACTGCTGAAAGACCTTCAGAGCTGAGTTACAACCCGCACATGCCGCTGTCGCAGGCGTTGCTGCTGCCACGTATCGTCATCGAAAACACCATGCCGACTCTCGACGGCGGCCAGTTCGCCGCCAAATCGATTGCCGGGCGCGAAGTGGTGGTGACCAGCAAAGTCTTTGCCGACGGCCATGACAAGCTCGCCGTGCGCATCCGCTGGCGCGAGGAAGGCCAGGAAACCTGGCAGACCGAGGTCATGTCCGATCAGGGCAATAACACCTGGCAAGGCCAGTTCCGCCCCGAAGAGCAGGGCCGCTACCTGTATTGCATCGAAGCGTGGATCGACCATTTCGCCAGCTTCCAGTACGAACTGGAAAAGAAGCACAGCGCGGCGGTGCCGGTTTCTCTGGAGTTGCAGGAAGGCCGCACGATGGTGCAACAGGCCGCCGAACGCAGCGAAGGCCAGCTCAGCGAGCAGCTCGCGGCGCTGCACCATGAATTGTCCGGCCTGCTCGAAACCGAGCAGGTCGCACTGTTTCTGCACTCGCGCAGTGCAGAGCTGATGGCTCAGGCCGATCACCGTGCCTACCTCAGCATCAGCGCCGAATTCCCCATGGACGTCGAGCGTGAACTGGCCGAATTCGCCAGTTGGTATGAGCTGTTTCCGCGCTCGATCACCGACGATCCCCAGCGTCACGGCACTTTCAACGATGTGCACTCGCGTCTGCCGATGATTCAGGACATGGGGTTCGACGTGTTGTACTTCACGCCGATTCACCCGATCGGCCGCGCCCACCGCAAGGGCCGCAACAATTCCCTGACTGCCGGACCGGACGATCCCGGCAGTCCGTACGCGATCGGCAGCGAAGAGGGTGGCCACGAAGCGATTCACTCGCAACTCGGCACCCGTGAAGATTTCCGCCGTTTGGTGGCCGCCGCCGCCGACCATGGCCTGGAAATCGCTCTCGACTTCGCCATCCAGTGTTCTCAGGATCACCCGTGGCTCAAAGAGCATCCGGGCTGGTTCAACTGGCGCCCGGACGGCACGATCAAATACGCCGAAAACCCGCCGAAGAAATACCAGGACATCGTCAACGTCGACTTCTATGCGCCGGACGCGATTCCGAGCCTGTGGGTCGAGTTGCGCGACATCGTCGTCGGCTGGGTCAAGGAAGGCGTGAAAATCTTCCGCGTCGACAACCCGCACACCAAACCGCTGCCGTTCTGGCAATGGCTGATCGCCGATGTGCGCACGCTGTATCCGGAAGTGATCTTCCTCGCCGAGGCCTTCACCACGCCGGCGATGATGGCGCGTCTGGGCAAGGTCGGGTATTCGCAGAGCTACACCTATTTCACCTGGCGCAATACCAAGGCCGAGCTGGCGGAATACTTCACCGAGCTGAACCAGTCGCCGTGGCGCGAATGCTACCGGCCGAATTTCTTCGTCAATACCCCGGACATCAACCCGGCGTTTTTGCATGAGTCGGGGCGTCCCGGTTTCCTCATTCGCGCGGCGCTGGCGACTATGGGTTCGGGGCTGTGGGGCATGTATTCCGGTTTCGAATTGTGCGAATCGGCGCCGGTGCCGGGCAAAGAGGAATACCTGGATTCGGAGAAATACGAGATCCGTGTCCGCGACTTCACCGCGCCGGGCAACATCATTGCCGAGATCGCTCAGCTCAACCGCATCCGCCGGCAGAACCCGGCGCTGCACACGCATCTGGGTCTGAAAATCTACAACGCCTGGAACGACAACATTCTGTACTTCGGCAAGCGCAGCGCCGATGGCAGCAATTTCATTCTGGTCGCAGTCAGCCTCGATCCGCATAACGTGCAGGAAGCGAATTTCGAACTGCCGCTGTGGGAAATGGGCCTGCCGGACGATGCCACCACCCATGGCGAAGATTTGATGAACGGCCATCGCTGGGACTGGCACGGCAAATATCAGTTCATGCGCATTGACCCGGCGTATCAGCCGTTCGGGATTTGGCGGATCAGCGCCACGTAATGATCGTTCCCACGCTCTGCGTGGGAATGGATCCCGGGACGCTCCGCGTCCCAAAGCGGACGCAGAGCGTCCATGGCGGCATTCCCACGCAGAGCGTGGGAACGATCGTCGTGGGACGCCCATAAAGTATTCAACAGGAGTTCCACATGGCGAAGAAACCCAAGGCAGCCGCCTTCATCAAAGACCCGCTCTGGTACAAGGACGCGGTGATCTATCAGGTTCACGTCAAATCGTTTTTCGACTCCAACAATGACGGGATCGGCGACTTTCCCGGGCTTATCGCCAAACTCGATTACATTGCCGACCTCGGCGTCAACACCATCTGGCTGCTGCCGTTCTACCCCTCGCCACGTCGCGACGACGGCTACGACATCGCCGAATACCGTGGCGTGCACAGCGACTACGGGACCATGGCCGACGCCAAGCGCTTCATTGCCGAAGCGCACAAGCGCGGTCTGCGGGTGATTACCGAACTGGTCATCAACCACACCTCCGACCAGCACCCGTGGTTTCAGCGTGCGCGTAAAGCCAAGCCGGGTTCGGCGGCGCGGGATTTCTACGTCTGGTCCGATGACGACCAGAAATACGACGGCACGCGGATCATCTTCCTCGATACCGAGAAGTCCAACTGGACCTGGGACCCGGTCGCCGGTCAGTACTTCTGGCACCGCTTCTACTCGCACCAGCCGGATCTGAACTTCGATAACCCGCAAGTCATGAAAGCCGTGTTGTCGGTGATGCGCTACTGGCTGGACATGGGCATCGACGGCCTGCGCCTCGACGCGATTCCGTACCTGATCGAGCGCGACGGCACCAACAACGAAAACCTGCCCGAGACCCACGACGTCCTCAAGCAGATCCGTGCCGAGATCGACGCCAACTACCCCGACCGGATGCTGCTGGCCGAGGCCAATCAGTGGCCGGAAGACACTCAGCTGTATTTCGGTGACACCGATGCCGCTGGGGTCAATGGCGACGAATGCCACATGGCCTTCCACTTCCCGCTGATGCCGCGCATGTACATGGCGTTGGCGCAGGAAGATCGCTTCCCGATTACCGACATTCTCCGGCAGACCCCGGAAATTCCGGCGAATTGCCAGTGGGCGATTTTCCTGCGCAACCACGATGAGCTGACCCTTGAAATGGTCACCGACCGTGAGCGCGATTACCTGTGGAATTATTACGCGGCTGACCGTCGCGCGCGGATCAACCTCGGTATTCGCCGTCGTCTCGCACCGTTGATGGAACGCGACCGTCGCCGCATCGAACTGCTCAACAGCCTGCTGCTGTCGATGCCCGGCACGCCGACTCTGTATTACGGCGACGAAATCGGTATGGGCGACAACATCTACCTCGGCGACCGCGACGGCGTGCGTACGCCGATGCAGTGGTCGATCGACCGCAACGGCGGTTTCTCCCGCGCCGATCCGGCCAGTCTGGTACTGCCGCCGATCATGGACCCGCAGTATGGCTATCAGTCGGTCAACGTCGAAACCCAGTCCGGCGATCCGCATTCGCTGTTGAACTGGACGCGGCGCCTGCTGGCCGTGCGCAAGCAATCGAAAGCCTTCGGCCGTGGCACGTTGAAAATGCTCTCGCCGGCCAACCGTCGCGTGCTGGCTTATACCCGCGAATACACCGATGTTGATGGCAAGCACGAAATCATCCTGTGCGTGGCCAACGTCTCGCGCAGTGCGCAAGCAGTGGAGCTGGATCTGTCGGCGTACGTCGGCATGGTGCCGGTGGAAATGCTCGGCGGTAACGCGTTCCCGCCGATCGGCCAGTTGAATTTCCTTCTGACCCTGGCGCCGTACGGCTTCTATTGGTTCGCGCTGGCAACGGAGAACCAGATGCCGAGCTGGCACGTCGAACCGGCGCAGAGCCTGCCGGACTTCACCACGCTGGTACTGAAAAAACGCATGGAAGAGCTGCTCGAAGCACCGTCGCGCAACACGCTGGAGCAAAGCATTCTGCCGAGCTGGCTGCAGAACCGTCGCTGGTTCGCCGGCAAGGACGCGGCGATCGAGAAGGTCAATCTGGCTTATGGCGTGCGTTTCGGCGACGCCCAGCATCCAGTGCTGCTCAGCGAAATCGAAGTCACCAGCGGTGGCCAGACCAACCGTTATCAACTGCCGTTCGGCTTCATTGCCGAAGACCATGTCGGCCCGCCGTTGCCGCAGCAATTGGCGCTATCGCGTGTACGCCGTGTGCGTCAGGTCGGCCTGATTACCGATGCGTTCAGTCTGGAAACCTTCGTCCGCGCCGTTCTGCAAGGCATGCAGAACAACACCGTACTGGAGTCGATCGAAGGCGAAATCCGCTTCGAACAGACAGATCATCTGGAAAAACTCGGCCTCGGCGCCGAGTCGGATGTGCGCTACCTGTCGGCCGAGCAATCGAACAGCTCCGTGGTTGTCGGCAACAGCCTGGTGCTTAAGCTGATACGCAAAGTGGCTTCTGGCGTACACCCGGAACTGGAAATGAGCGCTTACCTGACCGAGGCCGGGTTTGCCAATATCTCGCCACTGCTGGGTTCGGTGATTCGCCGCGACGCGCAGGGGGAAGACAATCTGTTGATGATCGCTCAGGGTTATCTGAGCAATCAGGGCGATGCATGGGAATGGACGCAGAACAACCTGGAACGGGCGCTCCGTGATGAACTGGCCGACGCCATGTCCGAGCAGGAGCAGCATTACAACGCGCTCGGCGAGCTGAAGGACTTCGCCGGCATGCTCGGCCAACGTCTGGGCGAGATGCATCAGGTGCTCGCTGCGCCAACCGACAACGCCGACTTTGCGCCGCAAGTGTCGTCGAGCAAGGACATGGCCGCGACGGCCAAGGATGTCACCGCCCAGGTCGAACATGCCTTGAAATTGCTCAAGCAGCATCAAGGCGAGTTGAACGCGGCGGACCAGAAACTGGTCAAGCGTCTGCTCGACGAGAAGAAAACCATTCTTGCCCATGTGCAGGATCTGGCGAAGAAAGCCACTGGCGGCTTGCGCATCCGGGTGCATGGCGACTTGCATTTGGGTCAGGTGCTGGTGATCAAGGGCGATGCCTACCTGATCGACTTCGAGGGCGAACCGGCGCGGCCGTTGAGTGAGCGTCGCGGCAAGCACAGCCCGTACAAGGATGTCAGCGGCGTACTGCGTTCGTTCGATTACGCAGCGGCGATGACCATCAATGTGCACAACGTCGACAACAGCGTCGAAGCCGAAGCGGCGCGTAAACGTGTCGCCGAGCGTTATCTGCGCGAAGCACGCGAGGCATTTGTCCAGGCATACCGCGAGGCAGCAGCTAGTCTTGAGCATGCCTGGCAGGATCCTCAGGGGGCCGACGCCGCGCTGGCGTTGTTCGGCCTGGAAAAAGCCGCTTATGAAGTGGCCTACGAGGCGGAAAACCGCCCAACGTGGCTGCCCGTGCCATTGCACGGCTTGTATGGATTATTGACAGGGCTTAAACCCTTTTCCGATCTTGGTGGAGAGTAGTCATGAGTTTCTCGAACAAGGAACAGGGTGTGGTAAAGGAAGCATTGTTACCCTCGGCACGCGACATTGATGCCTTGGTACGCGCCGAACATCAGGACCCGTTTTCCCTTCTCGGCCCGCACGGCGATGGCGCCGGCGGGCAATTCATCCGCGCTTATCTGCCGGGTGCGCTGAGTGTCGCGGTGCTGGACAAGGACAGCGGCGAAGAGCTTGGCCCGCTGGAGATGACCGAGACGCCGGGGTTGTTTGTAGGCCATTTCGATCAGGCGCGACCGTACCTGTTGCGCACGCGCTGGGCTGGTGGCGAGCAGGTCGCCGAAGATCCGTACAGCTTTGGTCAGTTGCTCGGGGAAATGGATTTGTATCTGTTCGCCGAAGGCAATCACCGTGACCTCAGCGCTTGCCTCGGTGCACAGCTGAAAACCGTTGATGGCGTGGACGGCGTGCGCTTTGCCGTGTGGGCACCGAATGCCCGCCGTGTCTCGGTGGTTGGCGATTTCAACGTCTGGGACGGTCGTCGTCACCCGATGCGCCTGCGCCATCCTTCGGGCGTGTGGGAGTTGTTCATCCCTCGCCTGCAAGCGGGGGAGTTGTACAAGTACGAAATCCTCGGCGCCCACGGCATTCTGCCGCTCAAGGCCGACCCGATGGCGCTGGCCACCAGCCTGCCGCCGGACACTGCTTCGAAAGTCGCCTCGCCGTTGCAAATCGACTGGCAGGATCACGAGTGGATGAATTCCCGTCAGGATCGCCAGCAGCGCTCCAAGCCTCTGTCGATCTATGAGTTGCACGCCGGCTCGTGGCAGTGCGAGCTGGATGATCTCGGCGAAGTCGCGCGCCAGTACACCTGGCCGGAACTGGCCGAGCGGCTGATTCCTTATGTCAAAGAGCTGGGATTCACTCACATCGAACTGATGCCGATCATGGAGCACCCGTTCGGTGGATCCTGGGGTTACCAGTTGCTTTCGCAGTTCGCGCCGAGCGCACGTTACGGCACACCGGATCAGTTCGCCGCGTTCGTCAACGCCTGTCACCAGGCCGACATCGGTGTGATCCTCGATTGGGTACCGGCGCATTTCCCCACCGATACCCATGGTCTGGCGCAGTTCGACGGCACCGCGCTGTACGAATACGGCAACCCACTGGAAGGCTTCCATCAGGATTGGGACACGCTGATCTACAACCTCGGTCGCACCGAAGTGCACGGTTACATGCTGGCCTCGGCGCTGCACTGGCTGAAACACTTCCACATCGACGGCCTGCGTGTCGATGCCGTGGCCTCGATGCTATACCGCGATTATTCGCGCAAGGCTGGCGAATGGGTGCCGAACCGCCACGGCGGTCGGGAGAACCTGGAAGCCATCGACTTCCTGCGTCATTTGAACGACGTGGTTGAACTGGAAGCGCCGGGTGCGCTGGTGATCGCCGAAGAGTCCACCGCATGGCCGGGCGTCAGCCAGAGCACCCAGCAGGGCGGCTTGGGCTTTTCCTACAAATGGAACATGGGCTGGATGCACGATTCGCTGCACTACATCCAGCAGGACCCGGTGTACCGCGCCCATCACCACAACGAGTTGAGCTTTGGTCTGGTCTATGCCTGGTCGGAGCGCTTCATCCTGCCGATTTCACACGACGAAGTGGTGCATGGCAAACACTCGCTGATCGACAAGATGCCCGGCGACCGCTGGCAGAAATTTGCCAACCTGCGCGCCTATCTGAGCTTCATGTGGACGCATCCGGGCAAGAAGCTGCTGTTCATGGGCTGCGAGTTTGGCCAATGGCGCGAGTGGAACCATGATCAGCAGCTGGACTGGTACCTGCTGCAGTATTCCGAGCACAAAGGCGTGCAGAAACTGGTGGGCGATCTCAACCGGCTGTATCGCGAAGAGCCGGCACTGCACGATCAGGACGACGCGCCGCAAGGCTTCCAGTGGTTGATTGGCGATGATGCGATCAACAGCGTTTACGCGTGGTTGCGCTGGAGTAAGGACGGCTCGCCAGTGCTGGTGGTTGCCAACTTCACACCGGTACCGCGCCAGTCGTATCGCGTCGGCGTGCCGTTTGCCGGGCGCTGGACCGAGCTGTTCAACAGTGACGCCGACATTTACGCCGGCTCCAACTATGGCAATGGTGGCGGGGCATTGACCGATGAAGTACCGAGTCATGGTCAATCGTTGTCGCTGGAACTGAATCTTCCGCCGTTGGCGGTGTTGATTCTCAAGCCGCAGGGCTAGCAGCTGTGGGAGCGAGCCTGCTCGCGAAGGCGCCATGTCAGTCAACAATGATGTTGAGGGTGGCACCGTTTTCGCGAGCAGGCTCGCTCCCACAAGGTTCTTCAGCGTTCAGCAGATCACCAGCGCATCCGCACGCCGAGGCTGCCGATGATCCCGTTCAGATCATTGTCATCCACATCGCTGCTGTAATCGGCGCTCATGTACAGGCTTACCGCCGGCGTGACCCGCGCCACCAGGCCCAAACCCAATTCCACTGTCGAAGACTTGCGGCTGCTGCTGATCTTGTCGACCTGATCGAGCGTCACCGTGCTGCCGGTGTAAACGGTGTGCCAAAGGTTGGTGCGCACGTAGGGTTCAACAGGCAACCCGTTCAAGTCATAACTGCCTTTCAACCGCGCACCGACGCGGCCACTCCACGCGGTGAGGTCGGTCGACGAGGCGTTGCCCGAGCCTGCATAAGGCGCGTCGAGGCTGATGCGCTGGTTGATCAGTTGCGCCTGTGGTTCGACCACCCAGTTGTCACTCAAGCCGATCGGATAACCGCCTTCAACGGAAAAGGTCATCGCGTTGCCTTCGGTGGCTTGCCGATTACCTTGCGCAGTGCGACTGAAGCCGCTGACCCGACCGCCGCTGGCCGACAGGTCGACGTGCCAGCCTTGCGCACCCACCAGACTGTAATAGGCGCCGAGGCTCTGGCCTTGCAGGTTGAGGCTGTCAGTGTTGCGGTCGGCGAGGGCACGTCGGGTCAGCGCACCATCGGCATTCAGCTGGACCTGATTGTCGCCACCTATGAGACCAAGGGTCTGAGTGGTCCCGTTAGCGCTTTTCAACGTGACCACGGCCGGACCTTTGAACTCGCCAGCGGCCATCGCATAACCGGATGAAAGTGCGTCGGTCTGTGCTTGCCGAGCGCTTTTGCCGTACAGCTCGTCCCAGGCAGATGGGGCAAGATCCTCAGTAATCAGGCGCGAACTCTGCTGACTCAATGGCAGTGGTCCGGGTGTTATCACGGTTACTGGCAGGGTCAGCACCGGTATGTCGGCGCGATACCACGCGGGTTCGTCCGCCGCAGATCCCGCATGCGCCTCCATGGACGAGCACAGCAGCAGTGAACCTGACACTGTGCAAAGGGTGATTTTCAGTTCGAGTGGGGTCAGTGAAGTTTTCATGGAGGTCTACCTTGCAAGCGCATGCGTCATCTCGTGTTTGGCGTCTCTCCTACCCCGAACGAGGGGCGACCGAATAGAGCGGGGCGAACCGCGGCTGCTCGATTTCGCGAGTGCCGGAAGGTCAGCCCCAGTAGTGATTCCGGGGGTAGTAAGGTAGAGATAAGAAGAGTGACGCCTGCGCGTCAAGAAAATGCACGATGAATGGCGTGCTTAAATCAGCCTTTGCAAGCGTTTGTTTTTCTGCACATAACTAAGTGTTTGTTTGCATGGAAAAACGCTTGCGAAGCAGGCGGCTGACGGTTTTTTGCCGCCGACGAAAGGTCCTTCCGAGCGTTGGTTGCCGGGAAGGCCTGTCATTTAATTGCTGTCAAAAATGCAGCTACAGGTGCACTTCAACTGCTAAAGGCAAGTGATCGGAAAGATGCGTCCATGGCTTGTTGCCAAGGATGCGTGGGTCATGGCTGCTGGCATTGCGCAGGTAGATCCGGTCAAGCCTCAGCAAGGGAAACCGCGCGGGATAGGTTTTCGCCGGGCGCCCATGATGGCGCTCAAAGGCTTCATGCAGATAATCGCGACGGGCGAGGGCGGCGTTGCCTTGCAACTGCCAGTCATTGAAATCGCCGGCGATGATCACCGGCGCATCGTCGGGTAGAGATTCAAGCAACTGGCAGAGCAGTTGCAACTGCAATTGTCGATGGCTTTCCAGCAGACTCAAATGCACACAGATTGCATGCACCTCGGCATGCCCAGGCACATCAAGAATGCAGTGCAACAGCCCGCGCCGTTCAGGCCCGGTGATCGACACGTCGAGGTTGCGATATTCGCGGATCGGGTATTTCGACAGCAGCGCGTTGCCGTGGTGGCCGTCGGGGTAAACGGCGTTGCGCCCGTAGGCAAAATCGCTCCACATACTGTCGGCGAGGAATTCGTACTGCGACGTCTGCGGCCAGTCGTTGTAACGGCTGGAATGGCGTTCGTGTTCACCCACCACTTCCTGCAGAAACACCAGATCGGCCGAGGTACTGCGCATCGCTTCGCGCAGCTCCGGTAGAACGAACCGCCGATTCAGCGCGGTGAAGCCCTTGTGGGTGTTGACCGTGAGTACCCGCAGGCGATGAATGACTGGCGCGTCGACCGCTTGACGCTTGGGATCGCTGGACACGTTCACTCCTCTGAATTGGGCCATGCCTGTTCATGCGACTGGTTTGAGGGGGTGGCAGTTCCTTACGATGATTCACTGCTGGGCCAATGTGGGAGCGAGCCTGCTCGCGAAGACTTCATCACATTCAATACATCTGACACATGACACACCGCTTTCGCGAGCAGGCTCGCTCCCACAGGTATGTTGAGCTTCCGCCGTTCAGAAGAAGACGATTTCATACGGCAAGCGCATCCGCTCCAGCAGCACCGGCGGCAGCAGCGGGGCGATGCCGATGGCCGGTTCGCCTTTGAGCTGGCTGGCATAGGCGTGGGTGGCGTGGCTCTTGCGCGCGACTGTCCAGGTGTCGAGACGCAGCTTGCGCGCGCGTTCCCAGGGAATCATCTGCTGGTCGCGCTCCGGCCAGTGCCAGGCCCACACCGGCACATCGTGGTAGGTCGCCCCAGCCTTCTGCGCCGCGTCGAAACTGGCCCGGCCAACCACTTCATGATCCGGCGGGCCATCCTTGCGCCAGGTACTGAACACTACGTCGCCCGGTCGCAGGTAACGGCCGATGAACTCGGTGAGCTGGCTTTGCTGATCACTCAGTGCATTGTCAGTAAAGCCGCCGCGCACCCACTTCAGGCTGTGCATGGGCAGGCCGAGGCGGCGCAGGGCTTCAACGCTTTCCTGCGGACGGAATACGCTCAGGCGCTGTTCCGACCACTGGCGCGAGCCGGGGTGGCTGGCGCTACCGTCGGTAATCGAGAGCAATTGCAGGGGATGGCCAAGGCTGGAGAGCAGTTGCAGCAGACCGCCGCAAGTGACCACTTCATCGCCCGGATGCGGGGCGATGACCACGGCGCGGGCGCCGGCGGGTACCAGGCTGTGGGTGTTGATGACGGGAATATTGTCGAGTTGCGGCGCGCTGTTCCAGATCTGTGCCGGCAGGCCGTGTTCGTTGAGTAATGACGATTTCATGAGTGCGACGTCCTTGTGGTATCTCGCCCTCAGTCGTGAGCAGCCAACGCTGATCGCGGCCCGTGAAGGCAAATGAATAGCAACGGTGCAGTGCTCCAACCCTTGGATTACTGCGAGGCAGAGTATTGCTCAAGACAGCCGATTCGTCGCGTCACAGATCAATCTGATCCGTAATTTTTTATTCCAGCTGTGCCAGATTGCGCAGAAAGTCACCGAACCCGCCCTTGGCCCGACTGTCTAGACGGGCGCTGGTGTGCACCTGCGGTCGGTGACTCCAGGCGATATTGGCGCCGCTGCGCTCCAGTGCACGCACCAGTTGCACGTCCTCGTCACAGGTCAGCGGTTTGAAACCGCCGGCCAGGCGATAAGCCTCGGCGCTGACACCGAGGTTGGCGCCGTGAATGTGTCGATGGCCATCGCGAGCCTGATAGTGATGGTGATAGCGAATCTGCGCCGCCTCATCGATCGATTCGTGCCAGTGTTCGACCGTTACCGTGCCGCACACTGCGTCAGCCTCCAGCCCCAGTTGCGCCGCCAGCCAGTCATCGGCGACGCGGCTGTCGGCGTCGGTGCAGGCGATCCAGCGGGCACCACGCTCGAGCAACAGGCGCGCACCGGCGGCGCGGGCTTCGCCAACGTTGCGTGCATCGATCTGCAAGCTGAGCACTGGATAAGCGCTGACGATCTGCGCCGAGCCATCGCTGCAACTGTCGAGCACGACCAGTATTTCCACCGGCTCGCCGGCCAGTTGTGCATGCTGGCTGGCACGCAACGCTGCACGCAGGCATTCATCAAGCAGCGCCTCTTCGTTGTGCGCCGGAATCACGATACCGATCAACGCAAGCCCTCCAGGGCCGCCACCGAGCGTGGCTCGCGGCTCCACAGTTCAAGAATGAAATCCGCTTCCTGATGCAGCACCAGACGCGGCAAAGCCAACTGATCGTGGATCTGATCGTGGACCTGACGCGCATTCAACGGACAGCCCTCGATCGGCGGGCGCCAGTGGCAGGCCAGCAATTGGCCGTCGGCGGTCAGTGACTCACTGATCCGGCGGATCATTTCTGTCAGATCTTTTTCGTCGAGGTAGTAACCGACTTCGCTGAATACGATCAGGTCGAATTTTTCCTCCGGCCAGTCAGCCGGAAGGCGGCCCTGACGAACTTCGGCATGCTCGAACACACTCAAGCGCGTACGCGCCAGCTTCACCGCCGCGCTCGCCGTGTCGCAGCACAACAGGCGGTCGCAGCGCGGGGCCAGTTCTGCACTTAGTTCGCCGTTGGCGCAACCCGGCTCGAACACCGACCTGTAGCGCGGACGGGGCAGGGCGGCGAGGGTGATCGCGCGCTTGCGCTGTTCGTACCAGCGCTGGCGAAACGCCCATGGGTCGTCATTGCCCGCGAACAGGCCGTCGAAATAGCGATCATCGACGCTCACAGGAACACCACTTCAAAAGGTTGCAGCAAACGATCGAGCACATAGGGCCCGAGCACCGGCCCGAGGCCGACGTCGCGGTCGCCTTCCAACTGGCTGGCGAACGCGTGCGCGGCGTGGCGTTTACGTGCGATGTGCGTCGGTGAAAGGAGAATCTTGCGCGCCCGCTCCCATGGCACCGAAGCGTCTTCCGGGGTTGCCCAGTGCCAGGTCCAGACCGGAAGTTCATGGCAGGTCGCACCAACGCGTCGCGCCGCTTCGACACTGGCGCGGCCGACGGCCTCGTGATCGCTGTGACCGTCCTGGCGCCAGGTCGTGAAAACCACGTCACTGGCATGCAGATAACCGGCGATGAATCCGCTCAACTCGGTTTCCTGCGCCGCCACTTGCGTATCGGTAAAACCGCCGCGCAGCCATTTCAGGCTGTGCATCGGCAAGCCGAGACGACGCAAGGCTTCGGCAGACTCCTGCGGGCGCACCACGCTCAAACGCTCGACTGTCCAGCGCTGCGAGCCGGGGTGACTGGCGCTGCCATCGGTAACCGAGATCAACTGCAACGGCCGTCCGGCTGCCGCCAGCAACTGCATGATGCCGCCGCAACCGAGCACTTCGTCGTCCGGGTGCGGTGCGATGATCACCGCTCGCGAACCCAGCGGTACCAAGTCAAGAATGTCGATGGCCGGCAGCTCGGCCAGACGCCGCGAAGCCTGCCATTGCTGCAATGAAGTGCCCTGGCCAACGATCGGGTTGTCCTTCATAACGCCCAGACCTCGCAGGACTGACCAGCAATCTGCTGGCCCAGTGCAGCAAGGTCGCGTTCAGCGTGACTCTGGCGCAGAAACACCGGCAGGTCGGCACTCAACCGGGCGAAATGCCGATCCTGACAAAACGGCCCGGCACCCAACGCACGACCGACTTCACGCATCACCTGTTCAGCAGACTGTTCAACCACGGCGCGGGCGCGGCGGGCGAGCAATTCAGCGTCGGCCTCGGGCTGCGCATCGATTTGCAGCGCGCTGAAGCGCAACACATCGGCTGCCGCTTGCAGTGCTGTGTCAGTCGCACCGAGATGGGCGAGGGCGTGCGGTTCATCGCGTTGCGCGCAATGCTGACGCAGCCCTTCGGCAATCCGCCGTGAAGCGCCATACCAGCAAGCCGCGATACCGATCCCGCCTTGCCAGAAACCCGGCCGTTGCAGGTAATCACCGGGGTTGCCGATGGCCTGCGCTTCGGCGTTGTCGAACAGCACTTCAACGCTGCCGGTGGCCGCCATGCCCACCGCTTGCCAGCCTTGATCGGTGATGGTCACGCCAGGTTGATCGAGTGCGACTGCAACCAATTGCTGCTGACCGTCCGCGTCCCATGCGGTAAGCAAGGCGTGGCTGAGCACCGCAGCGCCAGAGCACCAGGCTTTGCGCCCGTTCAGCGTCACCATATGCCCGGCCGGCGTGACTTTCACCCGCGCCTGCGGCGGTTCGGCGGCCCACATGCCCCACGTGCTGCCCGGGGTTGGCGTACCGCCCAATTGCTCGATGATCGCCAGCGCGTCGGTGTGGCCCTCATAGAGTTTGCACAGGCCTAAATCGTGTCCACCGACTTCCGAGAGACGCTGAAAGCGCTCCAGCGTGTGACCGCTGCCAGGTAACGGCAAGCGGTCGAGGCCGGCCTCGACCATCGCCCTCAGGCAACGGCCGAGGGCGTTGGTGTCGGCGTAATCTGGCGGACGGCGGGCCAGATAATGTTGAAAGTCCATATCAATCTTCTTCGTCACGTTGCAGTTCGAACAGCAGCAACGAACGCCCGGTCACCGAATATTCATGGCCGAATTCAAAGCGCTCCTGGCCGCGAATCGACGGCTGATTGGTGTCGATCATGCAGGTCCAGAAGCCGCCGTCCGGCACTTCCGGCAGGGTGAAGTTGACGATGTCGTGGTGTGCGTTGACCACCAGCAACAGGGTCGCGTCGGCACCTTTGCGGCGGATGCCGGTTTCCTGCGCGCGTCCGTCGAGCAGCATGCCGAGGCAGCGGTTGTGCGCATCGTGCCAGTGCTCGGTGGTCATCTCGGTGGCGTCCGGTGCCAGCCAGGTCACGTCCTTGACGCCGATGTCTTCGTTGTACTCGCCGACCAGGAAGCGTCCGCGACGCAGGATCGGATAAGTCAGGCGCAGCTTGATCAGGCGTTTGACGAACTTGAGCAGGGCCTTGCCGTCCTCGCTCAGGTCCCAGTTGACCCAACCAATCTCGCTGTCCTGGCAATAGGCGTTGTTGTTGCCGTCCTGGGTGCGGGCGAACTCGTCACCGGCAACGATCATCGGTGTGCCCTGGGCCAGCAGCAGGGTAGCGAAGAAGTTGCGCATCTGCCGATGGCGCAAAGCGTTGATTTCCGGATCGTCGGTCGGACCTTCGACGCCGTGGTTCCACGACAGGTTGTTGTTACTGCCGTCCTGGTTGTTCTCGTCGTTGGCTTCGTTGTGCTTGTCGTTGTACGAGACCAGATCGTTGAGGGTGAAACCGTCGTGGGCGGTGATGAAGTTCACCGACGAATACGGCCGGCGCCCGCGCTGGTTGAACATCTCACCGGAAGCGGTCATGCGGCTGGCGAAATCGGCAAGCTGAGCGTCGTCACCTTTCCAGAACGCACGCACGGTGTCGCGGAACTTGTCGTTCCATTCGACCCAGCCCGGCGGAAAGTTGCCGACCTGATAGCCGCCGGGGCCGCAGTCCCAAGGTTCGGCGATCATTTTCACCTGACGCAGCACCGGGTCCTGACGGCAGGCGACGAGGAAGCTGTGGCGCTCGTCAAAACCATCGTGGTAGCGGCCAAGAATGGTTGCCAGGTCGAAGCGGAAGCCATCGACGTGCATCTCACTGGCCCAGTAGCGCAGGGAGTCAGTGACCATTTGCAGCACGCACGGGTGGCTCAGGTCCAGGGTGTTACCGGTGCCGGAATCGTTGATGTAGTAGCGCTTGTCGTCCGGCATCAAACGGTAGTAGGAGGCGTTGTCGATACCGCGCATCGACAGGGTCGGACCTTGCTCGTTGCCTTCGGCGGTGTGGTTGTAGACCACGTCGAGAATCACTTCGAGGTTGGCGTCGTGCAGGTGCGCGACCATTTCCTTGAATTCGGCAATCTTGCCACTGGCAAGATAACGCGGGTCCGGGGCGAAGAACGCGATGCTGTTGTAGCCCCAGTAGTTGGTCATGCCCTTTTGCAGCAGATGCTGATCGTTGACGAAAGCATGGATCGGCAGCAGTTCGACAGACGAAACACCGAGCTTGCGAATGTGCTCGAGCACGTCGTCAACCATCAGACCGCCGAAAGTGCCACGCAGGTTTTCCGGCACCGACGGGTGACGCATGCTGATGCCGCGCACGTGGGTTTCATAGATGATGGTCTTGTCCCACGGCACGCTGACGCGATGGTCGTTGCCCCAGGTGTGCGCCGGGTCGATGACCTTGCACTTGGGCACGAATGGCGCGCTGTCACGCTCGTCGAAACTGAGGTCGGCGTCGGGGTGGCCGATGGTGTAGCCGAACAGCGCCTCCGACCATTTCAGCTCGCCGACCAATTGCTTGGCGTACGGGTCGATCAGTAGTTTGTTGTGGTTGAAGCGGTGACCATTGGCCGGGTCATAAGGACCATATACGCGGTAGCCGTAGATCAAGCCAGGATGCGCATCCGGCAGGTAGCCGTGGTAGATCTCATCGGTGTATTCCGGCAGCTCGATGCGTTCGAGCTCGACCTCGCCGGCATCGTCGAAAATGCACAGCTCGACCTTGGTGGCGTTGGCGGAAAACAGAGCAAAGTTCACCCCCAGACCATCCCAGGTCGCACCGAGCGGGAAGGGCAGGCCTTCACGGATTCTCGACGGCTCGGCGTGCGCAGCGGGTTCGGCTTTCTTTGGACGGGTCATGATTGCTCCTGCAAAAAACGGGACAGTTCAGGCAATGAGATTTCCTGGTGGGAGCGAGCCTGCTCGCGAAAGCGTCGGTACATTCGACATTTTCACCAACTGGCCTAGCGCTTTCGCGAGCAGGCTCGCTCCCACAGGGTTGTGTGTTTTTCCCAATAAGGGACTTTCTTCAGGGCGCAAGAACCCCTTGTGGCGAGCACGCTCGCCACACAGTCATTCAGTTCAAAAATGGATCGGGTCAGTTCGCCGGAGGCTTCTTCGCTGCTCGCGGCTTTTTCTCGGTAGCCTTTTCGCCCGGCGGGACTACTTTGGGCGTGGCCGCCGGCTTGGCTTTCGCTGCCGGTTTGGCTTTGGCGGTTGCCGGAGTCTTGCCGTCGGTGCTTTTCGCTGCAGCGGCTGTAGTCTTGCCAGCCACTTTGCTGCCCGCCGCTTTCGGTGGCTTCTTGGGTGCCAGCGCTTCGGCCTCGGCCAGCTTGCGCGCCATTTCCCAATGACGTTCTTCGTGGCCTTCAGGTTTCCCTTCCGACTCCCAGATCTGATAGGCGAATTCGCGAATGCGTTTATCGTCGGTGCTCATCGCAATGCTCCTGAACTGAACTCATGCTTGTGTTAAGTGTTGGATAAAGAGATTGACCGGGACATCCCCCAGCGCTTCGCTGACATTCAGCTCCCTGTTTTGTGTGACTACGCTGCTTGCAAAAAGTCCCTTCAGGTTTGCATCCGAAGCGGCAGACGGTAAAACCACCCGCGTATCGCCCCAGCGCAGCGCATCGACCTGCGGCATGGCACTGTTTTCCAGCAACGTCGCGCAACGCACCGGCACTACCACGATGGCCCGCACGCCTTCGTGTTCACGCGCGAATGCCAAGACGTTGTGCGCCTGACTGCCCAGTACTTCCAATGGCTGGTAATCGCCACGACGGAACAGCTCGCTGTGTTCCTTGCGCAGGTTCAACACCTCACTGATCAGCGCCTGTTTGATGCGCCCGTCACGCCAGTCCTTGAGCAGTTCGGTACCCGGCACAGATGCCTGCAACGCTTGCTCGCGGGCGCCGTAATCCACCGGCCGACGGTTGTCCGGGTCCACCAGACTGAAATCCCAGTACTCGTTGCCCTGGTACAGATCCGGCACACCCGGCACGGTCATGCGCAGCAAGGTTTGCGCCAGCCCGTTGAGCGCGCCGGCAGCGGCGATGCTGTTGACGGTCTTGCTCAGCGCCGCACGCAGCAACTCGCCTTCTTCACCGGTCAGCAGCTTCTCAGTGAAAGCCTGGGCCGCGTTTTCATACGCTTCGTTCGGCGCGCTCCAGCTGCTTTGCAGCTTGGCTTCGCGCAGGGCTTTCTGTTGCCACTGCCAGATGCGCTTGGCGTAATCGGCGAAACCGGCCTGGTCATCGTCCTGCAGGTCCAGCGGCCAACTGCCGAGCAATGCCTGATAGAGGATGAGTTCGTCGCCAGCGGAAGGCGCGTCATCTTCGATGCGCACCGGGCGGGCGAGGGCGCGCCACAGTTCGACCTGATCGGCGTACCAATGGCTGCGCTCGCTGAGTACGGCCAACCGGGCGCGGGTGTCTTCGCCGCGCTTATGGTCATGGGTGGCAGTCGCCAGCAGGTTGTCAGGAAACTCGGCCATGCGCTGTTGATTGACTTCGTGGAACTCGCTGACCGGCGCGCTGAACTGCTCGGTGTTGTAACCGACATCATTGCGCGACAGCAGCACCGCCGAACGATACAGCGCGGTGTCTTCCACGGCTTTGGCAGCTGCCGGCGAAGTCAGTTGCTGGAAACGCACGCAGGCATGCTTGAGGATCTTGCGCGAGCGCCCCCGTGGCTTGCGGCGCCAAGGCGTGCCGCCGAGCCAGCTGGCGACCGAGTCGAGCACTGGCCAGTCGGCTTCGCTGAGGGTTTGCCGCGCACCGTCCATGGCGTGCTGGAAAATCGCTTCGTCCTGCTCGGACCGGCCCATGGCGCTGATGTAAGTGCGATAAACCGGGAAGTGCACGATCAGCGCATGCAGCACGCGGCGAATCGCGCCCAAGGTCAGGTCGCGGGTCATCAGGTCATCACGCGCAACTTGATGCAGGGCTTGCGCGACACTTTCAAAGTCGCTGGCCAGCGAGCCGTTGAGGATCTGCTGACGGGCCAGTTGCGCTTCTTCCATGAACGCAGCCGGGCGCTCGGTGCGGCGCTGCCAGAGCTCGCCGAGCACGTGTTCGCCGTCCGGGTCGTGTTGCAGCAACGACAGCTGGTTCATGAACTCGTAGCCGGTGGTGCCGTCGACGCTCCAGTCGCGGCGCAGGGTTTCGCCCTCGCCGAGGATCTTCTCGACATAGATCGGCAGGTGACGTCCCGGCGCCAAGTGATCAAGGCGACGGCGCAATTTGCGGCAGTAGCCACGCGGGTCGGCGAGGCCGTCGATGTGGTCGATGCGCAAGCCGTCGACCAGACCTTCTTCGACCAATTGGAAAATTTTGCCGTGGGTCGCTTCGAACACCGCCGGACGCTCGACGCGCAGGCCGCCAAGCTCGTTGATGTCGAAGAAGCGCCGCCAGTTGATGTCGTCCGCCGCCGTGCGCCAACTGGCCAGGCGATAACTCTGCCGTTCCAGCAGTTCGTGGAGCTTGTGAAAGCCTTCCTCGGTGGTGGAATCGTACTGTGCGAGGTTGCCTTCGATAGTCGCCAGAACACGCGGATCGCTGGCCAGCTCGCGCAGCTCCTGCTTGAGCGGCATCGCCAGCGAATGTGCGTCGGTCTGGTAACTGAGCGTACTGAAGCGATCGGCCAAGGACTTCAGTGTGTCGTCTGACTTGAGCAGTTCGCCGTAATTGTTTGGGCAGATCGGGAAGTGGTGGTCGTAGTGCTCAACGTAAAAAGTCCCGGTCTGCGCGTTGAATTTCAGCTTCAGCGTACCTTCCTGCAACGCCACGCCGTAATCACTGCCAAGGAACGGCAGCAGCAACTGGCCTTCCATCAACGGGTCCGGCGAGTGCCACTGAATGTCGAAGAATTCGCCGAACGGACTCAGGCGTCCCCATTCCAGCAAGTCGAGCCACCACGGGTTGTCATTGCCGCCCACGGCCATGTGGTTGGAAACGATATCGAGGATCAGGCCCATGTTGTGTTCACGCAGGGTGCTGACCAGTTGGCGCAACGCCGGCTCGCCGCCCAGTTCCGGATTGACCTGGGTCGGGTCGACCACGTCGTAGCCATGCATGGAACCGGCGCGCGCCGCCAGCAATGGCGAGGCATAGATATGGCTGATGCCGAGGCGGGCAAAGTACGGCACCAGTGGCACCGCTTGTTCGAGGGTAAAACCTTTATGAAATTGCAGGCGCAAGGTGGCGCGCAGTGGCTGGATTTGCTGTTGATTCATTGGTCACGCTCAGAGGCTTGAAGGCGCGCGCAGGCCAGCAGTTCCAGGCGGCGGGCGGCATCGGGGCCGTCCAGCAACGCTTCGCTGGGACCGGGCAAACGTCGCGACCAGTTCGGATGTGAATCGGTGGTGCCAGGCAGATTCGGCTGTTCATCGATACCCAAGGCATCTTCCAGCGGCAGCAGGACCAGCGGCGCGCGGGTGTGGCCGAGGAAACGCACACTGGCATCGACCACTTGATCGGCTTCGTGGGACTCTTCGCGGAAATTCTGCGGATCCTGGCGCAGTGCATCGCGCAGGCCTTCGCGTTCACGCTCGCGATGCCGACGCCAGTCGATTTCGCCATTGGCATCGACCAGCCCGAGGCGTGCGTTCCAGTCGATATCGCGGCCATGCCACCAACCGTTGAGCGTCGGCAGGTCATGGGTGCTGGTGGTCGCCAGGGCATCATCCGGCCAGTCGAGAATCGGTTTGAAGCGGGTGTTGTCCTGTTCGAACAACAATACGCGCATGCCCAGAATCGAACGCGCGGCGAGTTTTTCCCGCAGGCCTTCCGGTACCGTGCCGAGGTCTTCACCGAGCACAATAGCCTGATGCCGATGGGATTCCAGGGTCAGCAGGCGCAACATGTCGTCGAACGGGTAATACAGATAGGCGCCATCGGCCGGAGCGGCGCCGTTGGGAATCACCCACAGGCGTTGCAGGCCCATGACATGGTCGATACGCAAGCCACCGGCGTGGGCGAAGTTGGCGCGCAGCATGTCGATGAAGGCGCGGAAACCATTGCGGATCAGCCCTTCCGGCGAGAACGCGGAAATGCCCCAGCCCTGGCCGCTGCGATTGAGGATGTCCGGCGGTGCGCCTACGGTCAGCGAGGCGAGCAATTCGTCCTGGAAACTCCAGGCCTGACTGCCAGCACCGTCAGCACCGACGGCGAGGTCGGCGATCAGACCGATCCCCATGCCAGCACTGCGCGCAGCAGTTTGCGCTCGTTCGAGGCAGCGATGGATCAGCCATTGGCAGAAGGCGAAATAACCGATGCGCTCGGCATATTCCTCGGCAAACGCGCCGAGCGCTGCGCCGCGCGGGTCGTGCCAGTGCTCCGGCCATTCGCGCCAGTCGAGGCTTTCGCCACGGGCGGCGCGCATTTCCTGAATCGCTTCAAAGCGGCAATGGTTCTCCAGCGCTTCGCCACCGGCGTGACGAAAACTGGCGAAGTCGGCGTGCAGCGGATGCTCACCAGCGACGAAACCTTCATACAAGGCTTGCAGCAGCTTCTGCTTTGCTTCGGCAGCGGTCGGCCAGTCGATCAGCTTGAGATTTTCCAGCTGCTCGAACTGCGCGGCCAGGCCACTGGCATCAATTGCATCACGCAACGCGCGTTCGCCAAGAATGCTCCCCGGCGCGGCATACAGTGAATTGAGAAACAAGCGGCTGGACGGCGAATAAGGGCTGTAGCGGCCATTGTCGGCGCTGAACATCGCGTGCATCGGACTGATCGCCAGCGCATCGGCGCCGCGTTCACCCGCTACACGAACCAGTTCCTCCAGTGCCTGGGTATCGCCAAAACCACCGTCACCCGGACGGCGCAGCGAATACAACTGGGCGCTCAGACCCCAGGCTCGCGGGATCGGGCTATCGACCGCATCGGCGACGCTGAAGCAGCGTTCAGGCGCCACGGCGAGCGTGAAATACTGATCGGCGATATGCACTTGCTGATAACCGACCGGAATCAAGCCGGGCAACATGGCTTCGTTGTCCAGCTTCAGGTTCATCTGCGAGCCGTCTTCAAGATGGATTTCGCAGGGGGTTTCCGGTGAGAAATAGCGGCTCAGGTCGAGGGCAACGCCCACGTCGCAGGTCAGCAGGGGTGGCAAATGGCGGTCTTGCTGGACTTCTTGCAATTCCAGCAGGCTGGCATCGATTTCTTGCGCCGTACTGGCGGGGTGGCCGAGTCCGATCAGGACATTGCGCAACACAGCAGGAGCGACTTTTTGCTGACGCCCGTTGGCGTCGATCCAGTCGACGGCAAGGCCGGCTCGACTGGCTAGTATTTCCAGTTGCGCATCGCTCATAGGCGCTCTCCATCCAGGGGGTGCATAACGGGTGCGGCCGTGAGGCTGACGAGCGCGGTGTACGCCGGCAGTTGGTTCGGGTCCGACAGTTCGACTGCGGGTGGCTGTTGAAACAACCATTCGGTATCAGTCTGTGCAGGGTTGACCACTGGCGTGTCACTGAGGTTCAGGTCAATTCGCAGCTCACTGCCGTTGCCCAGTCGCCAGCGTGCGCTGACCGCGCCATGGCCGAGCATCTGCGCGCCCAGAGCCTGAGTCCCGGAGAGGTTGGGAATGATGTACTGGTGACGCAATTTCAACAGTTGCCGGTAGAGCTCTTGCGTCTCCTGTTGTAACGGCGTGCCACTGCCAACCAGTCGTGGGTGTGAGGCGCGGAAGGTTTCTTCGGCATTCGGATCGGGGATCTGCTCGCGCTTGTGCGGATCGGTAAAGGCACTGAATGCGGCGAACTCGTTGCGCCGACCTTCCCGCACCAGTTCCGCCAGTTCACCGTGGTGACTGGTGAAAAACAGGAACGGTTGCTCGGCGGCAAACTCGTCGCCCATGAACATCAGCGGAATCATCGGCGACAGCAGCAACAACACCGTCGCCGCTTGTACCGCACGCGGGTCGGCGAGCTGATGCAGGCGTTCGCCAAAGGCACGGTTGCCGATCTGGTCATGGTTCTGCAGGAACAGCACGAAAGCAGTGGAGGGCAGATGTTCGCTCGGCTCGCCGCGAGGTTCGCCATGGCGAGTGATGTGGCCCTGGAACACGAAGCCCTGGCTCAGGCAGCGCACCAGTTGCTCGGTGGGCTGCGCGGCATAGTCAGCGTAATAGGCGTCGGTTTCGCCGGTCAGCAGCACGTGCAACGCGTTATGACCGTCGTCGTTCCACTGCGCGTCGTAATCGTTTTCCAGCAGACTCGACTGGTTCAGCTCGTTCTCGACGGTCAGCCAGACGTGCCGGGTCGGGTCGATCTGCTGGCGAATGCGCCGGGCCAGATCGCTGAGAAAGTCGGGATCTTCAATCGCGTGCACCGCATCCAGACGCAAACCGTCGAAACGGTATTCGAGCAGCCACATCAGCGCGTTTTCAATGAAGAACTCGCGCACTTCCGGGCGACGGAAGTCGATCGCCGCGCCCCAGGGCGTGTGTTTGTCCTCGCGGAAAAAGCCTTTGGCGTAACGATGCAGATAGTTGCCGTCGGGACCGAAGTGGTTGTAGACGACGTCGAGAATCACCGCCAGGCCATGGCCGTGGGCGGTGTCGATCAGGTGTTTGAGTTGTTCCGGTGTGCCGTAGGAGGCTTGCGGTGCATAGGGCAGCACTCCGTCGTAGCCCCAGTTGCGATCACCGGGGAATTGCGCCAGCGGCATCAGTTCGATGGCGGTAATGCCCAGCGCCACCAAGCGCGCCAGATGCTGTTCGACTTCGGCAAATCCACCGAGCGCACCGACGTGCAGCTCGTAAATCACCGCTTCGCTCCACGGCCGACCATTCCAGGTCGTGTGCCGCCATTGATAGGCATGTGGGTCGACCACCACGCTGTGGCGGTCGAGGTCACCATCCTGCGCCCTGGAGGCCGGGTCCGGCACCTCCAGTTCGCCATCGATGCAGTAACGGTAGCGACTGCCCGCCGGGCAATTGGCCTTGATTACAAACCAACCGTCGCCCTGAGGCAGCATGGGCAACGATTTTCCATCTTCCAGTTCCACACTGACGTAGAACGCGTCAGGCGCCCACAACGCAAATTGCGTGTGCTCGGCATCCAGCATGATCGCGCCGTGGGGCCAGGTTTCTTGGGTCCTTGACGGCATTTTCTGCAACTCCCTGGTTATTTGTGGCTGGCTTTACCCAACGCCTTGGCGACCAGTTGTTCATATAGTTCGGCGTACGGTTCAACTGCCTTGCTCCAGTTGAACGGTGCAGCCATGGCACGGCAACGCATGGCGTTGAGCAGTTCCGGGAAGGCGAAGACCTTGAACGCGCGGCTCAGGGCTTCCTTGTAGCTATCAACGGTGGACTCATCGAAGAGGAAACCGGTGACGCCGTTTTCAATGGTGTCGGCCAGACCGCCGGTGTTGCGCGCGACCGGCAGCGAGCCGAAACGCTGGGCGTACATCTGGCTCAGACCGCATGGTTCGTAACGCGACGGCATCAGCAGGAAATCGCTGCCGGCGAACATGCGTCGGGCATCGGTCTCGTTGAAGCCGATGCGCACGCCGATCTGGCCTGGGAAGCGCAGAGCCAATTCGCGCATGGCTTGCTCTTCTTCCGGCTCGCCGCGACCAATGATTGCGATCTGGCCACCGTTCTGCACGATGAACTCGGACACCGCTTCGGTGAGGTCGAGACCTTTCTGATAGACCAGGCGCGAAACCACGGCGAACAGTGGGCCGGTAGAGTCATTCAGGCCGAACAGCTCACGGACGTGGGCGGCGTTGACCGCTTTGCCTTCCCAGTCGCCGATGGCGAACGGGGCGAACAGGTGCGGGTCGGTCGCCGAATCCCAGCTCTCGTCGATGCCGTTCGGGATGCCGCTGAGCAGGCCTTGCTGGGTCTTGGCGGCAAGGAATCCGTCGAGGCCACAGCCGAAGTCCGGGGTGGTGATTTCTTGCGCATACGTCGCGCTGACCGTGGTGATGTGGCTCGAATAGGCCATGCCGGCCTTGAGGAACGACATCTTGCCGTAGAACTCCATGCCTTCCTGTTGCAGGGCATGGGTGGGAATCCCCAGCTCCGGGCAGGAACCGAGGCTGGTCACGCCCTGGTAGGCAAGGTTGTGAATGGTGAACAGGGTTGGCGTGCGCTGCCCGCGCCAGTGCATGTAAGCGGGCGCGAGGCCAGCCGGCCAGTCATGGGCGTGCACCAGATCCGGGCGCCAGTGGATTTGCGCAAGGTTGGCGGCGATGTCGGCAGCGGCCAGGCCGAGACGGGCGAAGCGGATATGGTTGTCCGGCCAATCGCGACCGTTGTTGGCGCCGTAAGGGCCACCTTCACGCTCGTAGAGTTCAGGGCAGATCAACACGTAGATCACCAGGCCATCGGGCATGTCCATGCGTCCGATCTTGCAAGGTGGCAGCGCAGCGTGGCCACCCAGCTCGCCGATAATGTGAATCGGGTTTTCGCTGTGCACCACCTGCGGATAACCGGGGATCAGCACCCGCACATCATGCAGATGGGCCATGGCCCGGGGCAGGGCGGCGGAGACGTCACCGAGGCCGCCGGTCTTGACCAGATCGGCGATTTCCGAAGTCACGAACAACACTTTTTTCTTGTTGGGATTCTGGCTTGCTACCGGAGCAAGCGTCTTGTTGCCGGGTACGTTGATCTGTCGGCTGCCGGGAACACTGATGGTGCTCGATTCTCCAAGCGACTGGTGAGCACGCTCTCCCTGAATATCCAATGCCGCACTGATCATATGTATCTCCCGTGTGTGATCTGATTCTTGTCTCGAACAAGCTGTTTCGTGGCCAAGTCCTGTGGCCGGGCGCAAAGGCGCCACGCATCGGTGAGCAAATGCTGACCCAACACGCGCAAGCAGAATGGGTGGTGAGGCCGTTGCAAGGATTACACCAGTCGCTTTCGCCCAGTTGTTCTGATGACCTGTGGCGTGAAGCAAAAGTTTCGACTTTTTTTCGTCGGTATGACCGAGTGGTTTGGCCACTGAAAAATGAGTCTAGGCCAGATCCTAGAGCGGGTTGGGGCAAATGGGTAAATTGTTCGACAATCGGTTGTGTCGGGATGTAAGCGAGGGTTCAGGAGGGGAAACGCTCCGACGAAGGGCATGTTTTTCGGTCGGAGTGGGCCAAAACGGTGACTGGGCAGTCACGATTTTGTGCTAGGGGATGGGCGGGTTGCACCGTTGTGGTGCGAGGCTGTTTCAAAGTGTCGTCCGAGGTGACTTCTTCGCGAGCAGGCTCGCTCCCACATTGGAACGCGTACAACCTGTGGGAGCGAGACTGCTCGCGAAGAGGCCTGTTGCAGCAACTCAACTTTAAAGTGATGGAATCAATTCAACAGACGCACCGGCTCCCCAGCTGCCCAACCCTGAATATCCTCGATCATCTGCCGGAAGAACTGTTCGTAATTCTGCCGACTGACATAGCCCACATGGGGGGTAGCCAGGACATTGTCCAGCGTGCGAAACGGGTGCAGGGCCGGCAAAGGCTCTTGCTCGAACACGTCCAGCGCCGCCCCGGCAATGCGCCGTTTCTGTAGCGCCTTGATCAACGCCGCTTCATCGACGATCGGCCCGCGAGCAGTGTTGACCAGCAGCGCGCTCGGTTTCATCCACTCCAGCGCCTGGGCATCAACCAGACCGCGACTGCGTTCGCTGAGCACCAGATGCACCGACAGCACGTCGGCCTGCTCGAACAATTGCTGCTTGCTGACATACGTCACGCCGGCCTGTTCGGCGCGTTCGGCGGTGAGGTTCTCGCTCCAGGCAATCACCCGCATGCCGAACACCTGGCCGAACTGCGCGACCCGCTGGCCGATGCTGCCCAAACCCAGGATTCCCAGGGTCTTGCCGTGCAGATCGCCGCCGAGGCCCTGTTGCCACTGGCCGGCGCGCAAGGCATTGGCTTCCTTCACCAGATCACGGGTGGCCGCCATGATCAGCGCCCAGGTCAGTTCCGGCGCGGCGTGTTTGTAACTGTCGGTGCCGCAGACCTTGATGCCCAGCGCTGCAGCGGCCGGCATGTCCAGCGCGGCATTGCGCATGCCGCCGGTGACCAGCAACTTCAGATTGGGCAAGCGCCCGAGCAAATCGGCGTCGAAACGCGTGCGTTCGCGCATGACGCAGATCACCTCGTACTGGCCGAGGCGCTCGGCCAGTGTCGCGTTGTCGGCCGGGTAATCATGCACAAACGTCACTTCACCGATGCTCTCCAGCACGGACCAGTCGACCACGTCGCGGGCCACGTCCTGCCAGTCATCGATCACTGCAATCTGCACCGTCATCGGCTTGCCTCATCAAGGAGCGGAAGGAGTCTTGCCCAGCCAGCCGAGCAGCGCCTGATGGAATTTTTCCGGTTCTTCCATTTGCGGCGCATGACCCATGCCCGGGAATTCAATCAGCGTCGACTGCGGAATCAACTTGGCGACCTGTTTGCCAAGCACCTCGTAGTGGCCGATTTTCGCTTTGACTTCCGGCGGTGCGAGGTCCTTGCCGATGGCGGTGGTGTCGGAGGTGCCGATCAGCAGCAGGGTCGGCATCTTCAGGTCCTTGAACTCGTAGTAGACCGGCTGGGTGAAGATCATGTCGTAGATCAGCGCCGAGTTCCACGCGACCTGGGTCTTGCCCGGACCTTTGCTCAGACCGGCGAGCATGTCGACCCAGCGATCGAATTCGGGCTTCCAGCGGCCATCGTAATAGGTGGTGCGCTCATAGTCGCGAATGCCCTTGGCCGTGACCTTCAACTCACGCTGATACCACTGATCGACGGTGCGATACGGAACGCCGAGGGCTTTCCAGTCTTCCAGACCGATCGGGTTGACCATCGCCAATTGATCGACCTGCTCCGGGAACAGCAGCGCATAACGGGTGGCGAGCATGCCGCCGGTGGAGTGACCGAGCACAGTGGCTTTCTGAATGCCCAACGCCTTGAGCAATTGCTGGGTGTTGGTCGCCAGTTGCTGGAAGCTGTACTGATAGTGCTCGGGTTTGCTGGAGGTGCAGAAGCCGATCTGGTCCGGCGCAATCACGCGGTAGCCGGCATCGCTCAAGGCCTTGATCGAACTGTCCCAGGTCGCCGCGCAGAAATTCTTGCCGTGCATCAGCACCACGGTGCGGCCGTTGGCCTTGCCATTGGCGGCGACGTCCATGTAACCCATTTGCAGCTTCTGACCCTGGGATTCGAAGGCGAAGTGTTTAAGCGTGTAGGGATATTGGAAGCCTTGCAGCTCCGGGCCATAGGCAGGCCCTTCGGCGGAGGCGGTTTCAGTGGCTGCGTGCGCCATTAATGGCAGGGCAGCGCTGAGGACGAGGCCGGGCAGCCAGCGGGAAAGCGTGACGGACATAAGCACAAACTCCTTGAAAATTGGCCGACTCTGGAAGGTCGGGATTACGCCGACGTTAAACAAAGGCAATCACAGGAAGGGTTGGTTCAACCGAGCCAGCCCAGGGTCAGCAAGGCCAGCACGCCATAGCGCGCGCCTTTGGCCAGGGTGACGATCAACAGAAAGCGCCCGAGCGGTTCGCGCATGACGCCTGCTATCAAGGTCAGCGGATCGCCGATCACCGGTAGCCAACTGAGCAGCAGCGACCAATGCCCATAGCGCTCGTAGTGCTTGCGCGCCTTGGCCATATGCCGCGGACCGACCGGGAACCAGCGTCGATCCTGAAAGCGCTCGATGCCGCGGCCCAGCCACCAGTTGACTAGCGAACCGAGCACGTTGCCCAGCGTCGCCACCGCGAGCAAACCCCACAGCCAGTAACGCTCGCTGACGATCAGGCCGACCAGCAGCGCCTCGGACTGCAACGGCAACAATGTCGCCGCGCCAAACGCAGCAAAGAACAGGCCGAAGTAGGCTGCCCCCATCAACGGGCCGGGTAGTCCGCCACTACCACGTCAGCGCCGTCCTTCTTCAGGCCGATCACTTGGTACGCATCGCTCATGCCGTCCATTTCCATGCCCGGCGAGCCCATTGGCATGCCCGGTGCAGCCACACCCAGCAGATCGTCACGCTTGCTCAACGCAAGCACCTGATCGGCCGGCACGTGACCTTCAACGAATTTGCCATTGATGATCGCCGTGTGGCAGGACGCCAGACGCGGTGGTACGCCGTGTTGCTGTTTAAAGCTGCTCATGTCGCTTTCGACGTGATCTTCGACTTTGAAGCCATTGGCTTCGAGATGGCTGATCCACTTTTTGCAGCAGCCGCAATTGGCATCGCGGTGCACTTCGATCGGGATCAGTTCGGCGGCTTGCGCCAGGGAGGAGATGAACAGGGCGCTCAGGGCGAGCAGACGCAGTTGGCTTCGCATGGGAATGGGCTCTCGACTCGGTGAAGGTCAGCAAGAACGCATTTTGACCTGTTTTCCCGCTCCTATATCAACTGAGTGTTTCCAGTTGCTACAAAACACCCGAACCAATGTGGGAGCGAGCCTGCTCGCGAATGCGGTTGACCAGCCGCAGATACAGTGACTGAAAAATCGCTTTCGCGAGCAGGCTCGCTCCCACAGGGGAATGGCGTAAAGGCCAAAATCCCCGTGATCGCGGTTGGCTTAACTGACCTTGAACCGCCCCATGATCGCGCTCACGCGGCTGTTGGCTTCGAGCAACTGGCGGGTATTCAGCTCGCTGGCCTGGCCGCTCTGCACCAGTTCATCGACCATGTGGCGAATCTGCACCATGCTGCGGTTGATCTCTTCAGTCACTGCGCTTTGCTGTTCGGCGGCGGTAGCGATCTGCGTGCTGAGGCTGTTGATGTGGCTGACCGAGCCGGCCATTTCGTCCAGCCCCGAGTTGACTCGGGCGGTGGCGTCAGCGGCGGACTGGCAACTGGCCTGGGTGTTTTCCATGGCGCTGACCGAGGAACTGACGCCTTGGGTCAGACGAGTCAACATTTCGTTGATTTCCGAAGTGCTGGCCTGAGTGCGGGCGGCAAGGGCGCGGACTTCATCCGCCACCACCGCAAAGCCACGACCCTGTTCACCGGCACGCGCCGCCTCGATCGCGGCGTTGAGGGCGAGCAGGTTGGTCTGCCCGGCAATCGCACCGATAACACCGAGGATTTCGGTAATGCGCTGGGCGTCCTGCTGCATGTTTTCAACTTTGTGTGTAGCGCTGGCCACTTCGTCGATCAGCGCGACCACGCTGTTGGTTGCTTCACCCACCACGACGCGCGAGCGATCGGCATTTTCATTGGCGCGCTGGGTGAACGCAGCGGTTTCAGCGGCATTCTGCGCCACGCTTTCAGCGGTCGAGCTCATTTCGGTAATGGCAGTGACGGTCTGGTCGGTTTCCGAGGCGTGACGCAGCAGAATCTGGCTGGTGTGCGCCGAAGTGCGTTGCAGATTGTCGAGGCTGGACGCCATGGCACCGGTGGCCTGGGTGACTTCGCCGATCATGTTCTGCAAATAGACGATGAAGGTGTTGACCGAATGGCCGATGGCGCCCAGTTCGTCCTCAGCGCGAATGGTGATGCGGCGGGTCAGGTCGGCGTCACCGCTGGACAGTGAATCGATGTTGGCTTTCAGAGCCTTCATGCGCTGTACCAGTTTGCGAATCGCGTAAACCTGCAACAGCACCAGCAGGATCACCAGCGGTATCTGGATCAGGCTGAGACTGTTGAGCACATCGTCACGCTGGGCGGTGAGCATTTTGGTCGGCAGGGCGGTGGCGAGGAACCACGGTGTGCCCTCGATAGGGCGCATGAAGAATGTGGCGTCTTCACCGTTGTTGTCGAACTCGACGCGTTGCGCTTTATCGCGGTTCTGCAGGCCGGTCTTGATCTGATTGATGAAGGTCGAGCTGGCCGCCAGTTCGCTGATGTTCTTCAACACGATCGGGCCGCTGATGCGCGAGCTGTTACTGATGATCTTGCCGTCAGCCTCGACGATGAGCATTTCGGCGTTGAGGTCTTTTTCCTTGCGCGCCACCAGGTCGTTGAAGAAGCCCAGGGTCACGTCGATGGTCGAAACGCCCCAGGCACTGCCGTTCTTGTAGATCGCCATGGCGCAGTTGGTGCGCGGCTCGGCACTGGCGTCGTCCTTATAGGCAGCGGCCCACGCGCACTGACCGCGCGGGGTGGCCATGCCGCCCTTGTGCCAGCTCTGGTCGTAGTAGTTCGGTGCGGCGTCGCTGTTCCAGAACGTATTGACCTTGAGCTGACCCGAGGCATCCCGGTGCCAGAAGGTGCTGAACTTGTTGCGCCCGGCTTCGCGCTGGCCCGGCAACGGCCAGATACCGCCGCCAAAGACTTTCAGTTCGCCGTACTGATCCACCAGCCCTGGCAGCACCACGTCGATGGCGGCGCTGTCGAGCAGGGGGATGGTCTGGGTGATGCTGCGTTGCTGCGCCTGCACCTTGTTCAGTTCGCCCTGAATCTGCACGGCGACTTCGGCGATGCGGTTGAGCACGACCTTCTCTTCGGTATCGCGCAGGGTCGGTGCGACCAGTTGGCTGATGCCGACCACGGTGAGCACGGACAACAACAGGATGAACAGAATCAGAAACAGCGTGTAGCGAGCCTGAATAGTGCGCAGTGCGGGCATGGAACTGATCCTTGAGCGGCGTTTTTGTTGGAGGGCAGGAATAAAACAGGGCGGGTATCACAGCGTATCGTCGTTACGGGCGGAAGCTTTAGGTACTTGCGCGCCGAAAGAACTCAGGGCGATGACCGGTTGGTATCGGGATTGGTACATCTCCAGCAATCGCCACAGTTGTTACATCCTGATGACGGCTCTGAAGCAATGTTTGCGGGCCTTAAGCTCGGTGTCATGAATGTACGAGATTTGTAAAAAAGCGCACAAATGACTTGGTGCGATCAGGCGCATCGGCCGATACTCGCGCCCATTCAATTGGTTGGAACAAGGACATTTCATGCTCATTGCACAAGGAATCCTCGCATGACGATCGGCTATACCGGCGCCTGGGAAAGCAAGGCGGGCGTAATGGTCCGTGATACCGGGGCGAAGAAACAGGTTTCGCAGAGCGTCAAGGTGCAGCAGATGCTGACCCTGGTCGGCAACGATCCGAATGCGCTTAACGTCGCGGAGATGGACAAACAGGGTTTGCGCAAGCAGATCAAGGGCTTTGATCCAGCCAACGTCTCCGTAAAGCAGTTGGGCAACCTCAGCGAATTCCTGCGCGGGCGCGGCCTGATTTCCGAGATCACCTCGATCACCTTGCTCAATGCCGGCGACAAATTCGACCGCTTCGGCGTGCAGAAAGACCCGGAGGCGAAGTTCAACGCGCTGGAGTATTTCGCCACGCAGCTCGATGCCATCCAGACCAACAGTCTCAATGGCAATTACTACGGCAAGAGCCTGATTCCCGAATTCAAGAAAGCCATTTACGTCCTGCAGAATCTCAAGACCTATGGCGAAGGCAATGCGGCAGTTCCGTCCGACAAAGGCCTGAAGGCAAAGGCCTGACTTCTGCCGATGAAGCCCGCTCATCCGTGTGCGGGCTCGGGCTGATTACACCGCAGCCATGGCTCGCCCAGTGAGTTGACGTTGTGCCTGGTCGTGTAACTGCTGCATGTGCGGGCAATGCAATGTCAGCTTGCGCGTGCGGTAGCCGCGATGAAACAACGTCAGCCAGCCTCCTCGATTGTCTTGCGCAGGCGCCAGACCGGTGAAAGCAAAACCGATGGCGTTAAGACTGTGCAGATCCACGGCAAACTGTCGGGACAGCTGCAAACGAATCGAAATCAACCAATGCCCGGGCAACGTTCTCAGCTGATCGAGCAGTTCCGGTTCGAGTTTTTTCACGAGCATTTCATGGCGATCGCCGTGTTGTTGAACCTGAACCGAGGGCCCGCGCCAGCATGCTGCACTGGGAGAACAGCCAAACGCCGCCGTCATACGCTCCATGAACGCACGGTAGCGGGTTGGCCACGGCTGCTCCGGCAGCGGGCGCTGATAGCCGTCTATGGCGCGGACACCCAAGACGATCGACTCCGGTGTTTTGCCGCCAAAGGGTGAGCGGACATAGTCCGGCAACAGTCCGGTGTTATGAAAACCGAGACCGATAGCCATGCGTTGGGTATAGGAGTGGTGGGTGACCTGTTTGATCGAAACGCTGCGACAACCCAACGCTTGTGCATGAGTCAGCAGTTGCGCGCCCAGGCGCGTGGCAATGTTCTTGCCGCGGGTATCGGGATGTACGACGCTCAAGGCCAGTTCGGCATCGTGCGAGCTTTCGCTCTGCCGATACAAAGTGGCATGGCCAAGAATCCGTTCACCCTCGACCGCAACCAGTGAGTGCCAGCGCTTGGCTGCGTGGTTCTGATTGATCAGGCAGGGCAGGTAGACGTCGCTTTGCACGTAATGATCGCCATAGACCTCGCGAAACAGCTGGCTGACTGCCGTGGCGTCGGTGTCACGGTAATTGCGCAGGATCAACGCTTGCATCACGCACCTCCCTGTCATGTCGGTCGTAGCAGCGTAAATCGACGATCCGCAGGCTTTTCCCTGCGCGAGGATGGCGCGCAAGGTCCTCGAAGCGGCAGCTCTGTATACGCAGCTGCAATAACCCGGCGCCTCGCAGTTGTGGTATCTGCGGATACAGTTCGATCAAGCGGGCCTCGAGTCTGTCCTCGATGCGGGTCGATCCTTCGTTGACTACGTATTTCACCGTCAATAGATCCCTGCCGTCGTCGTGTTCGATCAATAACTGCCAATCGTTGCTGCCAGTGATGCTCCGTACGCTTTCGCTGATTTCATCGGTCATCAGCGACAGAATGCCGACCCGCACACGCTGGCTGCTGCCGCTGCGCCCGCGCAGGGCGAATTTGCGTTGCGCAGTGCCCGACGGCTCTCGCCAGCACGCGAGATCTCCGACGTGATAGCGGATCAGCGGCATCAAGCGGCGATGCAGATTGGTCAATACGAGCAGACCGGTTTGATCGCAGGCCTCGATCGTTGCGCCGCTGTGCTGATCGACAATCTCCAGCAGTACGTGGCCGTCAGGTGTGCGATGTTCTCCTTCGATGCAGTCACGATGACTAGCACCGATAAATCCGCCATCGACACTGGCGTAGCCGATCGAGGCAATGCGCGCGTTGGGCAGCACTTGCTCAAGGAGCTGGCGTTGTGAGGCAAACAGACTCTCCCCGCCATAAAGCACGGTATCAACCAAGGGCAGCGCAAGGCCGCGGTGTTGGAGCCAACTGGCGAAGGTCAATAATTGCGCAGGCACGCCAGCCAACACGTTGATCCGGTGTTGCACGATGGCTTCGGCCAGCATTGGCGGGTCGACTTCGCCGGTAAACGGAAACTCGGTGATAGGCGTTTCCACATGGGCCAGTGAATCGTGGATAAACAGGAAACTGGCGTAGAGGTCGCCAGCGAAGAACAGATTGGCGACACGGTCGCCGGAGCTGAATTGCTCGCTCAGACTGCGGCCGAAAGCTTCCACTGTGCGTTGCCATTCCGTTCGGGCATATACGGAGAGCCTGCCGCCGCCGGTTGAGCCACCGGTCTTGAAGACCAGGGCGTGGGCAATCGGGGCAGTCAGAACCGGCCATTGCGCCAGATCCGCGCTGTCTTTCCAGAAGTCTGCCGGATCAAGTAGTGGCAGTTCGCGCAGCGAGCTTATTGCCTCGGGAATATCGGCGAGGCTGTTCCTGTAGTAGGGCGAATGCTTGCGGGCAAAACCCGTCAATTCGCTAATCGGGTCGGTTGTTTTCACGGTGTGTTCTTCTTGATTCGAATGAGCCAGCTCACGGCAAGCGTCAGCGGCGGGAGTCAATGACCAGCGGCGTCTTGCCGCTGTGTTTGTTTTGAACGAAGTGCTCGGGCGGGCATTGTTCGATCTGCAGCACCAGCAGTCCGCTGTCGACTACGGTCATCAGGGTCAGGTAATCGGTGAGACGGTGTTTAGCGATGTCGGCCGCAAGTTCACAGTGCAGTTGCATGCGCTCGACGCCCTCGGCGCTGTGGTCCAGCTGCAACTGAAACGGCACTTGCAGCCGCGACGCCAATTCGCTCAGGGAGATGAAGTCAGTGCCGATGCGCAACAGCTTGCCGTGGCGTTGCAACAGCTCGAAGCGTGGCGACGTCAGCCCGCAGGCGCAGACGCCCGGCAGCCAGCGCCCGGTGTCGCCAATCTCATAACGCTGCACGCGCTGGCCACCCTCGCGGGCGAGCGAGGTCACCACCAGCCGGCCCACCTGATCATCGGCCACCGCCACATCCGCATCGAACGCGACAATCTCCAACTGCTGGATTTGACTCATCAGATGGAAAATCCCATCCGCCGAATCCTCGCAGGCATGCCCAAGCGGACCGGCATCGACGCTGCCGTAGATCGCCGAGCGAATGCTCGAGACGCCACAACTGCGCAGCAATGCACGGTTCTGCTCGCTCAGGTGCTCGCCACCGAGAAAGACCTTTTCAACCCCGCCATAAGCGCGCAGCCGCTGCTGCTCATTCAAAAACAGGCGATGCAGTGTGGCGGGCATTCCCACCAGCACGTTGACCCGTTGGTCGATGATCAGTTGGGCAATCTCCCGGTAGTCGTCATCGATAGGGGCGGCCATGGGCAGGTGCGTCACCTCGAGCAATTCCAGCGCTTTGCTGAAACTTAGAAAACCGCCGTACAGCCCGCCACAGAAGAACAGGTTCATGACCCGATCCCGCGCCGGATCAAGACCAGCGGCGAACAGCCCATCAGCGGTTGCGCGCATCTGCCGATCGAAATCGCGATAGCTGTAGCCGGCCAGAGCAGGGGTGCCGCTGCTGCCTCCAGAGCGGAAATACAGCTGCGCCTGATCGTTGATGGGCTGGGCGACGAACGCCTCTTTGTTCATGATCGCAGCGCACGACTTCGCCGCGAGTGGCGGTGAATCGAGACTGGCCTGATTCGGCAGCTGCGTGGCCGCCAGACTCACCGATACCCGCCGACTCAAACGTTGCAGCGCATAGACGCCGTCATGGGGTTCGCCTGCGTAACCGTCGTGAATGCTGCCGATCGATGCGATACGCGTGACCCCGGCGGCGATCAACGCATGGGTAAGCTCGGCAATGCGCGATTGCGCACACACCAGCGCACAGCTTTGCAGGACGTTGCGCCACGGCAGCAGGGTGGCGGTCAGCAGCGCTTGCGGCAGCGGGTGCAGCAGTACGCTGCGAAACAGCGGTGAAGGCGCGAGTTGCCGATCATGGCTCCATATCACCCGCCAGCCCGGGCCGCTCCACACTTGCCCGGTGTGCCCGGCAAAACTCTGACCGAGGCGGGCCATCTGCGTGTGCGTGGTAATTTGGGCAGCTTCCTGGATTGTCGGTACCAGTGCCGGCCACTGTGCGGCGCGTCGTTGCAGGGCCTGCGCCAGGCGTTCACCGATATCGCGCAGAACCTGCGGATCATCGCTGTCCACCAGCAGCCATTGCGGGCTGGAGCAGGCCTGCTGATCCAGTCGGCAGACTTCGTCGGCGACGGCATCAAGCGCCTCCGGCGTAGACGATTCCGGGGTGAGATAGACGAAGCTGATGCGGTGCCCCCAATCGATCCAGCGACAACCCGGCACCAACTGTTGCCGAATCGCTTGCAGGGCCGCTTCGCCACCCCACGCTGCAACGCCGTTGGCGGGTTTGCACAGCTTGCCGATCTGCTCGGTGCTCGCTGGAATCACCGCCACATGTCCGGCCAGTTGTCCGCTTGCATCGCAGTCGACCAACGCGCGCAACAGTCGCGCCGTCAGGCCTTGATCGCTGCGGCTGGGGCGCAACCAGTTGACGTTGCCGGCGAGCAGACTTTCCACCACCGCGCAAAAGGCCAGCAGCGGCGCGTTGGCCGGAGTGATGTGCACCACCAGCCCGAGTGGACGCCAGGCTTCGAAGCGTGGCTGGCGATAATCGAAACGACGCAGGCAATCGGCTTCGGCGCCCAACTCACGCTGGCGTTTGTAGGCTAGCGCTTCGGGTTGGCAGAAATCGATCAGGGCCTGCCGCTGCTCGTTGTCGAGGCGCAGATCCGTGTGCGCGTCATGCAGCTGCCGGGCAAATCCAGCGACTGCTTCGATGACTGTGCGGCTGTCGAGTGCCCTCGCCAAGTGTTGCGGCAACGCCTGTTGCAGGTCTTGCAATGCTTGGTCAAGGCTATAAGCGTGGTGCAGTTGTCCATTGATCAAATACATATCAGTGACTTCCCAATAATTCGGCGGCGGCCATTGCGCAGCTTCTGCCCGCTGTGGTGCTGGCGCGGCCGTGCAGTTCGAACCAGTCGCTGGTCAATCCACAGCCGCAACTTGCGCCCGGGTGCAGTGTGGCAAGGTCGCTCATGACCACGGCGTGGGCCGGGCTCGATGAGATGTAAGGCGAGACGAAGCCGAGCAGGCCTTGTTGGCCATAGGGCAACAGGGAAAAATCCACCGGATCGCGAATCAGCACCCGCGAATACACCGGCACATGAAAGCGGTGACGGGCGCATTCGATGTAAGGCACCGCGTGTTCGACAGCACCGTAACCATCGCGGCAGCGGGCCGGTTCGATGCCCAGTTGCCGATGGATATGGGCGTAAAACTGTGGTTTGGGAATTTCCTGCGCAGCCTGGGTTTTCCAGCCACCGCCAAAAAAAGCCAGCGAACCGGCGGGCAATTGCACATCCTGCACAGCGGTAGCCTGCATGCGTTGCAGGGTCTGCCAGAGAAACGCCGGGAAGCCGAAAATCCGTACCGGCAAACCTTCTTCAGCGAATGACTGCAATGCGGCGATCACGCCGAATACGTCGAACTGATGGCCGCTACCGGTGTTGCGCAAGGCGTAAACCACGCGATTGACCGGGGCAAACCGACAGAGAAACTGGTCGGTAAACGAGGTGCCCAAGGTGATGCGTCCTTCGGGTTCGTAGCTCAACAGCAGGTAGTTGCACGGACTATCGGGAGTGTCCCAGGCGTAATGGCGAAAGATCTGCGCAACCATGAACTGCGCCCGAGCCAGGCTGCGTTCGTCGTAACGCATCCGGCTTTTCTGCCCGCTGGTGCCCGACGAAGTCAGTTCCAGGGCGTTCGTCCCCGTGCTGCTGAGCAGAAGGTGTTGCTTGAAGAAACTGGCAAAGATCGGCGGCAGACGCGACCAGTCACTGAGATTGTCGAGGTCCTGCGGCGTCAGTCCGTGGGCGTTGAGCCAATGGGCGTAACCCGGGGTGTGATCGCAGTGAAAGCGGCTGATTTCGGTCATCGCCCGATCAAACAGATCGAGCGGGGCTGAATTCCGGCAATAGGGTTGCGCCAACGCGCACAGCGCGTCGGCATAGGGTAGGTGAGTCATCCATGTTCCTTACTGAGGCGAGGCCACATCAGATGTGGTGGTTTGCAGGAGCCGGTAAACCATGGGCAGGCACATCAGCCCGCCGAATGCGGCCCAGAGAGCGAAGTATTCAAGACGGCTGCCGCCACCGATGGCCGCAATCAGCGAACCGCCAAGGCCCATGACGGCGATCGAAATCATGCCGGTCAGCGCCGACACCAGACCTTTGCTGTCGTCACTGGAAAACAGCGCCAGGCGATACACCGCCGCATTGCTCATGCCCAGCCCGACGGCGTACAGCGACAAACTCGCCACCACCGGACCAAGCCCCGCGCCGAGCAATGCGCACGCGGCCAGAAACAGAAGGCCCAGACAGAACGGCCAGAGCGCCAGTTGAATCAATTGCGTCAGCGAATGAGTCTGCAGCAAGCGGTCGAGAATCAGATTGCCGGCGATGACTGCCGAGAACACCGGTATCTGCCACAGGCCATATTCCAGCGGCGGCATTTCCAGTACCCGCACCAGCAGCAATGGCGCCAGGCCTATCCAGGCGATCAGCGGCAGACTCATCAGGCCGAGCGCCAGGCTGGCACAGAGGAAACGCGGATTGCCCAACAGCGCACCGTAGCGCCGACAAGTGAGGCGCCAGGAGAAGGGTACTGGGCGAGTTTGATGACCGTCGCGGCGCTCGACGCCCACGGTTTCCGGCATCCACAGCAACAGGCCGAGCCATACCAGCGCTGCTGTGCATCCCAGCAGCAGAAAAATTTCCCGCCAGCTCAGCCATTCCAGCAGCAGGATGCCAAGCAGCGGCCCGAGCAACGGCGATAACAACGCAACATTGCTGAGCAACGCCATCAGCCTGACGGCGTCGGCTTCGCAAAAAACCTCCTGCAATGCCGGGTAGCTCACGGCGACGACGAATCCCAGCCCCATGCCCTGCAACAGACGCAACAGGTTGAACGCTTCGATGCTGTCGGTGCTGAAAGCTGCCGCGCACGACACACCGAACAGCGCACTGCCGATCAATAACAGTGGCCTGCGCCCGAATTGATCGGACAAGGGACCCAGTAGCCATTGCAGGCAGACGCCACCCAACAGATAAAGATTGAATGCATGGGGTACATGCCGCGCGTCCGCTTCGAGGTCGGTGGTGACGTCCAGCATCGCTGGCATGATCACGTCGCTGGCCATGTAAGTGAGCAGTTCGAAAGCGGTCAGCGCCAGACAGAAACCGGCAACCTGTCTGGGGCCGATATTGATAAGTGTTCTCTGCATGAACATCCCTGTTTTATGAGTGGTAGGAAGTTCGCAGAGCCTAGGCGCAGCCGCACAGCAGACCTAGCCGTTTGCTGCGTCAGCAGATTTCAAAAACTTACGGCATGTTTAAAGGGCGGGCGGAACGCAAACATGTTTACCTGGCTGCCATTGCGGCAGAAACAACAATGCTCGCGACAGGGCGGGCATTGTTTGCGGTAAATCGACCGGGCGGGCCGCGCTTCCGGGTTGGGCGGCCATGCAGCGAAAAATCTTCCGCGGCTGTAACATGGCACTCCGTTTGCCCCGGCACGTCCCCTAATTCGGCAAGCGTATGGCTTGTAAACGCATACATTCCAACGTTTCAGGAAACCGCAATGACCCAGAAGCAACGCTTGATTTATTCGATTCTGATCGCCCTGTCGGTACTGGCGATCATGCTGGGCCTGTCCTGGCTGCAAAACGCCGGCATGATCACCGAGAAAACTTTCCAATACGTCGCGATCGGCGTGGCCGTGGTTGTGGTGGTGATCAATGGCGTGATGCGCCGCAAGGTCAAGCCCTGAAAGCGAGCCTCATTCGTGGTTGAGGACCGCTGCAGCCTGCGGGTGCAGGCTGTAACTCTTGTCGGCATTGAAGGTGATCACGCCTTCGGCGCACAAGCGTTTCAGCACTTCGCGCACGCTGAGAAAGGACAACGGCACGTCCAGATCGAGCAACTGGCTATGCACGCCACGTACGCCAAGGCGACGATTGCTCTGTGCCGCCACCAGCAGGGCGTCGATGACTTTCAGACGAATCAGGCTGGTGCGCAGGCCGAAACTCTTCAGTAGCACGCGAATACGCTCGTTGCCCGGACGCTCGCCGCGCTGGGTGAAATTGCCGGTGTGCGAACCCATGGAAACGCCCTGTGGCGTCTGGCTACCGTCCGTTGGTAGTTGCGAGTTGTACATGCGATTACTCCTTTTCAGAGCCAGATCGGGAAAGGTTTTGTTGCGCTCTCTAAACAAGACGTTTCAGCACGACAAATCATGAAAGAAAAGATGTAGAAATTTCGTCGCAAATTCGTCCCGGCCTTGTGATGCCGGCCTCGTGCCGAAGGATTGCCCGCTAAATTTTTTTCCTCAGCTTCGTTTCTTCGTCAGGCTCATTGCGCGTGGACGCAGGGGCAATCGACCTTTCGATCAGGAGCAAGCGTGATTATTTCCAGGCAACTCACCGGGCTGGCCCTCGCCAGCACCTTGTTCGGACTGAGCCTGTCGGCCCATGCACTGAGCCCGGCTGCACAAACCAGCGCCGATATTCGCCGCACCAGTTTCGGCGTGCCGCACATTCGTGCCGAGAACGAACGCGGGCTGGGCTTCGGCATCGGTTACGCTTATGCCCAGGACAACCTGTGTTTGCTGGCCAACGAGATTGTGACGGTCAACGGCGAGCGCTCACGCTACTTCGGCCCGGAGCAGTTCACTGTCGAACAACGGGAAAACCGCGTCAGTGATGTGTTCTTCACCTGGCTCAATACTCCAGAAGCGGTCGAAACCTTCTGGCAGGCGCAACCGACGCAGGTCCGCGACCTGGTCGAGGGTTATGCCGCCGGATACAACCGCTATCTGGCCGAACGGCGCCAGCAGGGATTGCCGCAGCAATGCCAGGGCGAGTGGGTACGTGATATCAGTGCCGAGGATCTGGTCAAACTGACGCGGCGCCTGTTGGTGGAAGGCGGGGTCGGGCAGTTCGCCGAGGCTCTGGCCGGCGCCACTCCGCCGCAAGCGACCGCACAGGTCAAGCACGACACCGAGGCGTTCCAGTTGGCCGACGCCCGTCAGCAACGTTTCGCCCTGGATCGCGGCAGCAACGCCGTGGCGGTCGGCAGCGAGCGTTCGTTCAACGGCCGTGGCATGTTGCTGGCCAACCCGCATTTCCCATGGGTCGGCGGCATGCGTTTCTATCAGATGCACCTGACCATCCCCGGCAAGCTCGATGTCATGGGCGCGGCTTTGCCGGGTCTGCCGATGATCAACATCGGTTTCAACCAGCATCTGGCCTGGACCCACACTGTCGACTCATCGAAACACTTCACCTTGTATCGCCTGCAACTCGATCCAAAGGATCCGACCCGGTATTTGCTCGATGGCAAGTCGCTGCCACTGAGCAAGCAGGCGGTTACCGTGCAGGTCAAGCAGGCTGACGGGCAGGTCGTGCCAGTGAAGCGCGATATCTACAGTTCAAAGTTCGGCCCGATCGTGCAATGGCCGGGCAAGCTCGACTGGGACAAGCAATATGCCTACAGCTTGCGCGATGCCAACCTCGACAACGATCGCGTGCTCGAACAGTGGTATGCGATGAACCGGGCCGGCAGTCTCAAGGATCTGCAAGACGCGGTGCACACGACCCAGGGCATTCCGTGGGTCAACACTCTGGCGGTGGATGACAAGGGCCAGACGCTGTACATGAACCTGTCGGTGGTGCCGAATGTCAGCGCGGAAAAACTGGCCAAGTGCAGCGACCCACGCCTCGGTCTGCGCATGATTGTCCTGGACGGTGCCAACAGCGGCTGTGCCTGGGATGTCGATCCGCAAGCGGCGCAGCAGGGCATTTTTGCGTCCAGCCAGTTACCGCAATTGCTGCGCAAGGATTTCGTTCAGCACTCCAACGATTCAGCGTGGCTGGCCAACCCGGCGCAACCGCTCACTGGCTATTCACCGCTGATCAGTCAGGACGGACAACCGCTGGGCCTGCGCTCGCGATTTGCGCTTGATCGTTTGGCTGAACTGAGCAAAAAAGGCCCGTTGGCGGTCAAGGATCTGCAGCATATGGTCATGGACGATCAGGTCTATCTGGCCGCGCAGGTCATGCCCGATCTGCTGAAGTTCTGCGGCGCCGATCTGGGCAGCGATGCGGCCACGCTGAAGCCGGTCTGTGCCAGCCTCAAAGCCTGGGATGGTCGTGCCAGTCTGGATTCCGGGATCGGTCTGGTGCACTTCCAGAACATCATGCAGGCGCTGCTTGAATCACCGGATATCTGGCGTGTTGCATTCAATCCGGCTGATGCGCAACACACTCCGCACGGCCTGGCGCTCGAACAACCGGCCGTGGCCAAGGCGCTGCGTGAAGCGATGCTGGCGTCGGTCGAACTGGCCGGCAAAATGGGCCTGAAGCCGGACATGCGCTGGGGTGATATCCAGGTGGTCAGCAGTGGCGGGCGGCAAACGCCGATTCATGGCGGGCCGGGTACGTTGGGCATCTACAACGCGATGCAAAGCGTGCCCCGTGAGGATGGCAAACTTGAGGTGGTCAGCGGCACCAGCTATCTGCAAGTGGTGAGCTTCGACGAAAAAGGCCCGCACGCCCAAGGGCTGCTGGCGTTCTCGTTATCCAGTGATCCGGCGTCGAAATATTCACGCGATCAGACCGAGGCGTTTTCGAAGAAACAGTGGAGTGTCCTGCCATTCACTGAGCAGCAGATCCAGGCGGATCCGCAATATCAGGTGCGGACGATCAAGCAGGATCAGGCAGGGAAGGTGGCAGCGCAGTAAACAGTCGTCGCCTGAAACAAACGAAGGCCGCCTCCCGCAAGGGACGCGGCCTTCAGCTTTTCGGCGGGCGTTGCGGCATCGAATTGATTACCGGGTTGCCTTCCTTGTTGCGAGTCAGGTAGACCGGCAGCACTTTCGGCAGGCTGTTGGCGAGGTTGTTCATCTCTTTGATGTTGTAGACACCGCCCACGCGGATCGCGCCGGTACTGGTGTCGGCCAGCATCAACGGCTTGTCGAGGTAACGGTTGATCAAAGGCAGGGCGTCGTGCAGCGCAAGGTTGTCCAGTATCAGTCGGCCGCTGCGCCACGCCAGCGAGGTATCGCCGGGGTAGGTCTGGCTGATTTGCGGTGCGTAATCGCCATGTCGGTAGCGTGCCTGCATCGATGGACTCAAACGCAGGCCGTCGCCCGGCAGATCGCGATTGCTGCTGACCAGCACCGAACCTTCGACCAGATTGACCCGAACCTGATCTTCATACATCCACACGTTGAATCGGGTACCGGTCACGCGGATCTTGCCATCGCCGGCGCGCACCACAAACGGATGAGACGCGTCATGGCTGACATTGAAAAACGCCTCGCCCTTGTTCAGAGTGGCGCGACGTTCATTCTTGTAATTGCTGAAAGTCAGGTCGGTGTTCAGGTTGAGTTCCAGCTGGCTGCCGTCGCTCAGAGTGATCTGACGCACACTGTCAGTGGCGGCGTAATGCTGATAACTGTTGGGTACCCAACCCAGATTCCAGCCGCTGTAGGCCGCGAGCGGCAAGCCGATAGCGCAGGCGCCGGCGATGACCGCGAACTTGCGCCACGAACGCAAGGGTTTGCGCTGCGCCGCGAGCGCCTCGGGTTCGGTTCGAGGCAGGTCTCCGGCGACTTCCCAGATTTCCTGCATGGCTTCGTATTCAAAGGCGTGCAGCGGATGGGCTTCGTGCCAGGCTTCAAATGCGCGACGCTCCTCGTCCGTGCAGTCAGCGGCGTGCAGACGCATGCACCAGTGCGCGGCGGCATCGGTGATCGCATCGTATTCGGCTTCCGAGAGAGTGTCTTGGGTCATTGACTCGTCCTGATTTCGCTCATTCTAACCTCGCCGGCAGGCTGCCGAGAACATCCGTCATGGCATTTACCCATCAACGTGGAACTTATTTTTCCCTGTGGCGCCCAAAAAAACAGGAAGCAACTGCCTACTATCCATAAATGGAGTGAAAAAATGATCAAAAAGACATTCGCAGCCCTGATTGCCACTGCCGGTTTGTTCAGCGCCGGTGCCGCCCTGGCGGACAAGCCAGGCGCAGGCTGGATCACCATCGAAAAGGCCATCGAGGTCGCCAAGACCAAGGCCGGTTATGTCGAGGTCTATGAGATCGGCGCCGACAATGACGGCTACTGGGAAGGCGAAGGGCGCAAGGCCGACGGCACTGTTTACGAATTTCGCATTGATGGCGCTTCCGGCAATGTGCTGCGGGACCAGAAGGACTAACCCACCTTAAGCACTCACTGATTCTTGTGTTGAGCAATGCGCTGGCGCGACGTCAGCGCATTTTTTTGTCTTCACGGCAGCGCTTGCGAGGCTCCTGCCTGATCCGACCCCGGCGCCGCTGACGATAGGGGGGCGGGAAGCGGGTCGAGCTGACGGCCCAGTTCACTGATGAGCAATGCGATCGAATCGGCGTTGGCGAGCATGACGTCAATCCTTGCATCTGCAGAATCAGGGCGGCAAAACGCCAGGCGTGCATCTGCAAGGTTTGTGGTGTTGGTAAGGCTGAGGATTTTTTGGTAATTGCCGGCATGCGCGGGTACTTTGTCCAGGTCGGTCCAGACCTGTTTGCCGGTCTTCACCGCAAACAAATGCTTGCCGTAGCGCGACAATAAGCTGCGATGACGTTCAATAGATTCCTTGGCATGTTTGCCCGAGGGCGTCCTCGTATCGATGAGGTCCAGATAAGGCGCCATGGCCTGCACGGCGACAAGATCGTCGCTGTCGCAAACCAGATGCGAGAGCTCATGGATCAGCGTTACAGCGCGGGCATGGGAATCAACATTGAACCGAGGGGGCAAATGCGCAGTGTATTTATCCAGTCCCGGGTTGAAAAACAGCTCAGTGAGATGAATGATTTTTCTCTTATCCTGTTTGAAAACGAATGCCACGGTATTGCCGCTGCCAGGTCCGTTCAGACCAGTAAAAAAGCGTTCGGTGTAGAGCAGATCGTCTTTCGGGTTCGTCAGTTCTCGGCAAACAGGAATAATCACCTTCTCGAATTTCCTGAGCAGCGTAGGCGTTATTACCGACACCTCGAAGAACTCCTTTAAAACTGTCTCTAACCGCGTGCCGGTAAGGTTGTCGCGCTGCGTAACGTAGTTATGCAGACAATTGACTGCGTATTCTCTTGCACGATTTACCGCTTGCTGTATCACGAACGCCCTGGCCGGATAGCGACGGTTGATCTGGGCCATGCCTCTGGCCTGGATATACATTTCTATGGAACGGTTTTCCTCGACTTCGTGTTGCACAGGGTCACGTTTTTTTGACCGGCAGCGATACACCTGCTGGCTGGTGCTTGCGACGACCAGACGGGAATTTTTCTCCTCGAGTGCCGGCCCCTGGTTGCCGTCTTTTTTGCGCAAATACCAGGTCTTTTCGACCTGGACCGTCGGATACACCTTGCCGGCAATAGCGGCGTATTTCTGCGTCGTCGACGAATCTCCATAGACCAGCTTATTGGCATCGAGCTTGAGGCTTTCCAGTGCCGTGCTGCTTTCGAAGGGCTGCAGATCCACGCGGGCGGGCGTTACCGGTGACACTTTTGCCCAGCGAGAGGCTGCTTGCACCGTCGTGGCTGTACCCTCAGGTGCGTGCGCTTCTGCGGCGAATTCGGTACTGACCGTTTCTGCCTCGCTTTCCCACGACAGACGTCCCAGGCTGAAGAGGGTAATCGCCCCTGCAATGAAGCTTTTCAGGGCGTTCGCCCAGTGGTGATCCTGCAGGCCTTCAGCGGAGGCCTTGAAATCCTGATAGCTGCGCCAAAGGAAAAATCCGCAGGCGAGTTTGCCCGGCAACACGTGCGGCACCAGGCGGACGCCGTGGCTGAACAGAAACTTCACTGCTTCCCAATCTGCCTGGGCGTTGATCTGTGGTTGGCTGCGCAGCATTTGTGGCAGAAGACTCAGGGTGTCTTTGTGCAACTGCTCAAGCACGTTGCCCTTTATGGGGGAGTCATGAAGGGTGATTTCACTGTTTTTGCCGATCGTTGTTTTCAACAGGCTCTTGAATACGGCCTGCTGCGCGTCAGGCAGACGCCGGATGAGCAAGTCCTGAAAGTGGCCGGGGGTATTCAGTGCTTCGATCAACTGCGCTTCGTTCTCGAACTCGCGAAATATCCATCTTGAGTAAGGTGCATAAAGGACCCGGGGACCTGTTTGCCCTGCGCCCGGACTGAAGACATACAGTCCGAGCGCGTCTACGCAATCAGCGCCTGAAGTCTTGATCAACGATAGCGGACAAGCGATGGCGTGAGCACCGTCGACCATCGCCCGCGCTATCCCGTCCGGCATATCGAGGACCTGGCAGATATAGTCGTAGCCGGTATCGGAGAGTTGCTGTTGCAACTTCATCGAGTGGGCGTGCTGCATCAACTGCCAGGGCAGCTGGCGCAAGAACCGTTCTTTGCTGAGGTGTGCTGACGCGCTATCAGCTGTCAGCGCTTCCGTCACTTTCGCGGTGTAGGTAGTGGCAACGTCGAGAGATTGCAGCAGTTGCCGTACGGCGGACTGGCCAAAATCCTTCGGTAGTGCTGTCGCTGTTGTCGATGCCACTTTGAAACCGCTGTCCTGCACGACGTTGTAGTGATGCAAGCTAAACTCCAGCAAGTCACAGGCAGGGCCGGCCAGTGTCAGGTTGGGGGTGATCCGGATGTCCTGTGGCTTGAGGCCGTTGCCTGGAAATCGCGCATCGAGCAGTGTCTTGAGGGTCTGCTCGATATGAGTGGCCAGCGCCGGGGCCTCATCGAGGAAATCCTTGCCGTCGATGAACGCGCGGCGCAGTTCATCCAGCAACGCCAGTTGCGTGCGCTGCTCGGTCGCCGAGGCCATGCGCAACCAGTCGGGATAATCCAGATGACTGGCAAGGGTTCGGGCAAGGTCAACGGCGCGGCGCAGATTGGTATCGATCACCGCGCTTTTCATTTGCTCAAGGTAAGTCTGCAACGTGCGCTGGTCCTTGATACACACGCGCAGCTCTTCTGAATTGGCCAGGAAGTGTTCAATGCCCGATTGCATGCGATTGCTGGAAACCCGGTCTTCAATCAATTGAAAACTGCCCAGGGTGTATTGCTGGTCCAGTCGACGTTGAGCCCTTGGCAGATTTTCCAGCAGCGTGTGACTCTGGTTGTTGTCATCCAGGCGTTGTTGCAATTGCTTCTGCGCGACGGCGATATTCTCGAACTGTTCCAGCCCCGTGGCCGGTGTCCACAGGATGGCGCGTCCAGAATGCTGGTCATCCATGCCGCCGCGCTCGGTCAGGAGCACGCAGTGAGCGAGCGGCAATGCACCTTTGAACTCGGCACAGGTGAGGGTGAGCGACCATGCATCGGGGCGAAAACCATTGAGTGACTGGCGCTCCCTGCGTGTCGGATGCGTGGCATCGAACACGGTGTCGACGATCTTTCGCTCCGCCTCCAGCCATGACCCGCTGAGATTGCGCAGGTAGGCCTCACCGCGCAGGCCATCTTCGAACGCCTGGGCCAGCTTCCACACAATGCCTTCCAAAAAGACGCGCTGTTCGGCGCTGTGCGCGGTCGGCTGGTCTTTGAAGTGGCTGGTCAGATTATCCAGCGTCCGTCCCAGACTCGTCGCCTGCTGCGCAGCCTTGTCCGCTTGCACCAGTGACGATGGCGGAGTGCTGGTGAATAACGGACGGGTACTCCAGCGCTGATTGAGATCGAGCTTGAGCAATCGTTCATGAATCATCGATCGGATATCCAATGCCTTATCAAAGAGTGCATGGATATCGGTGGTGCGTTTGCTCTGACGAAAGCGCTGCAACACGAATTCAATGTTCTGGCGTTGTTTGGTGATGATGGTCTCGAACAGCGTCGTCATGATCTCACCGCCAATGTTTTCCCCGGATACCTGTGCGTTAGTGAAGCCAAGGTAGCGATTGCGCTCTTGCAGGTTCATCAGCCCGTACAGCTCATCTTCGTGCCCGGCAGCTCGCAGTTTGGCGGTCAGTGTCTGTTTGAGGTCGGCGTAGTCGGTGAGTACCTGCAGGCCCTGGCTGGGCGTATAGAGATAAGCCTTGTCATGATTGATCATCAGCGAACCGGCCAGCTCGACACAGGCTGTCTCTTCGCTCAGGCACACGGTTTCGAACGTTGGCCGCCGCACTGCAACGCTTGGCTCACGGACCAGACAGTGCAGGGCGTCGAATTCGCTGGCAGTGAGGATCTGCGTTTCGCGCTTGATCATCAGATCGGCTCGCGCTTGATCCTGTAGCGTCTGGCTGAAGAAAGTACGTCTGGGCGAGCCCTCGAATGAGGCGCCATTCCAGTAGATCTCAAGCTGCCGAAACAACAGCATGGTCAATTTTCCCGATGCGCACTCGATCGCCTGGGTCCAGGCAGACTGATCGTCTTCGCTGACCGGACGAGCAGGATGGGTAAATTCCACGGTCTGACCGTGCGGCCAGCCCTGGCGATGAAAGTGCAGCAGCAGCGCGTCACTGAGCGACAGCGCGTCGACCCACTGTTTGTCCGCAGAGGAGGTCGTCGAATAGAAACCGACCCGGGTTAGCGACTGTTGCAACGCGGCAAAATGCGCTTCGAGCAGTTCGTCGAGAATCTTTTCCAGCAACGTTGCAAGGGATGGCAGGCGTTTGAGCTCGTCCAGCAGGTCACGGGCGCACCGGTCCAGAGATTCGCCGATAGCCGCTTGCTGGTCCTCGAACACATCACCTTCGATGGTTTCGCAGGTCAGGGTAATCCCGCGTTTTTCCACCAGTTCCTTGCGCAGCGAAACCGAGAGGACAGCCAGCAGATCATCAGCTTCCCCGGCATTGTCGAGGCGTGTCTGCAGGGCGTCCGTCAGTGCTTGGCGGTCAGCGAATTTTTTCAGGCCATCGTAGGGCGTATAGAGAAACACGCCGTTGTCATCCGGCCCTGCGCTGAGCATGAAGCTGCCCGCCAGCGGCACGGCCTGTTGCTTGTCGGCGTTGAGCAGGATGCGTTCGGCCAGCATCGGCGGGGTCTGCTTGTTGCGCAGCGATTGCGTCGCCAGTTGCGCATGGGCAAGCCAGTCGAAGTCTTTGCTGTTGAGACCGTGTGCCGGACCCAGGGCAGCATGCAGGCCGGGTGAATCGAATATCACTGGAAACAACAGCGGGGCAGTCGGGGTGGACATCATTGCAACTCTGAACGGGGCGCCATCGGGCTGGAACTCAACAGTAGATGCGCAGACTGGAGCACTTGCGGTAGATAGTTACCGCACACGCTGACCGTGAAATGTGCATCAGGGCGCGCCAGCGGATGCCGATCAATCGAAGGGTTGACAGCTGGCAGCTCGGGCGCGGTTAATCGGTGGGCAAATTCGACCGTACGCTGTTGTTCCCTCCAATAATCATTCTGGAGCTTCAGATGTCTGCGCTACACGATCCTGGCTCGTCCACAGTGTCCCTCGAGGCACTGACGCAACTGCTTGAAACGATTTTTCTGCGCCACGGCACTTCCAGCGAAGTCGCCCGGGTGCTGGCCGCCAACTGCGCCAACGCCGAACGCGACGGCGCTCACAGTCATGGCGTGTTTCGCATCCCCGGTTATGTCTCGACGCTGAAAAGCGGTTGGGTCAATGGCCATGCGGTGCCCCAGGTTGAAGACGTCGCGCCGGGGTTTGTCCGGGTTGACGCCGGCAACGGTTTTGCCCAGCCAGCGTTGGCAGCGGCCCGACCACTGCTGATCGAGAAGGCGCGTCATGCCGGGATCGCGGTGCTGGCGATTCGCAACTCGCATCATTTCGCTGCTTTGTGGCCGGATGTCGAGCCCTTCGCCGACGAAGGTCTGGTCGCGCTGAGCGTGGTCAATAGCATGACCTGCGTGGTGCCCCATGGCGCTGATCGGCCATTGTTCGGCACCAATCCGATTGCCTTCGCCGCACCAAGAGCCAACGCCGCGCCGATTGTGTTCGACCTTGCCACCAGCGCCATTGCCCATGGCGATGTGCAGATCGCCGCGCGCAAGGGGGAAAAACTCCCGGTCGGCATGGGGGTCGACAGCCTCGGCCAACCGACCCAGGACCCCAAGGCTATTCTCGAAGGCGGCGCGTTGTTGCCGTTCGGCGGGCACAAAGGCTCGGCGCTGTCGATGATGGTCGAGTTGCTGGCGGCGGCATTGACCGGCGGCAATTTCTCATTCGAGTTTGACTGGTCCAACCATCCCGGCGCGAAAACGCCGTGGACCGGCCAGTTGTTGATCGTCATCGATCCGAGCAAAGCGGCGGGGCAGAACTTCGCCCAGCGCAGCGAGGAACTGGTGCGGCAGATGCACGGGGTCGGGCTCAAGCGTTTGCCGGGGGATCGGCGGCATTTGCAGCGTGCCCGCTCATTAGCGCAGGGCATCACGCTTGATGAACAGACGCTGGGGCAGTTGCGGGAGTTGGCGGGGGACTGAGTTTGCACAAGGCATAAAAAAGCGAGCCGCAAGGCTCGCTTTTTTTTGTGGCGCTGGAACTCAGCGACGGCCGAGCAGCAAGCCCACCACCAGGCCGAAACCGGCGGAAATCGCCACGGTTTGCCAAGGGTGGCCACCGATGTAATTTTCCGTGGCTTCAACGGCGGGTTTGGTGCGGTCGCGCACGCTGGACACCGAATCCAGTGCCAGCTGCAGCTTCTGGGCAATTTGTGCGCGCAGCGTTTCTGCTTCTTCGCCTACCAGTGAAGCGCTGCTCTTGAGCAGTTTGTCCGATTCTTCGATCAGAGCCTGAAGCTCGCTGAAAGCTTGATCCTTGATTTGCTCTTCGGCAGCTTGCGAGGCGGTTTTACGGGCCATTGGGTGACTCCTTGCAGGTGAATGGACAGTGACCAATGGAGTGTAGCGGCAGGCGAAAAGTTGCATGTCATTCGCGGACAAGGGAAAAACCTGCACCGGAGATTTGTGCCGAGCGTGTAAGATGTCGCCATTTTACGCAGCAGGATAAATCCCCATGAGTTTCAATCTGGCCGACAAATCCCTCGCAGAGCGCGCAGCGCTGGAAGACGAGAAATCCCGTCTGTTCGAACTCTGGCAGAACAATCTGGGCAAAGCCAAAGGCGAAGCCGCGCGCCTGTTTGGGGAGCGCTCCAAGCGCAAGGGCAAATGGGCCGAGTGGGTCCGCGCCGAGCTGGACGGCATGTCGCCGCCGGAGTTCGCCAACATGGTGCGCAGTGAAGTCAATCGCCTGATGGCGGCGAACAAATAATCCGCTTCACCCCTGGCTGAACGTGGCGGCAATCGCCTCACGAACCTTGACCAGCACCGGATCGATCTGCGTGCTGGTGCGCCAGCCCAGTTCCACCGGATAGCGCGGTAAAGCCAGAGGGCAGGGCAGCAGCGCCAGCCCGCTCAGCGCCGCGATACTTGCGGCGGCATGGGCCGGGATCGTCGCCACCGCCTGACTGCCCTTGAGCAAAAAGGGCAGTGCAGCAAAATGCGTGGTCGACGCGCAGACTCGGCGGCTCAAACCCACTGCCGCCAATCCTTCATCGGTAATGCCGATAAAGCCGCCCGACGACACCAGAATGTGCTCGCGTTCAACGAACTCCTGCAACGCGATCTGCTGTTGGCCTGGCGCGAGACTGGCCGGGTCGACCAGGCACGCATATCCGCCTTCGCCCAACACCTGACGGCTGAGCAGGCGCTCGGCAAATCCTCCGGCAGTGATCGCCAGGTCGATGCTGCGCTCCATCAGCGCCCGGGCAACGATCTGGCTGTGGGTCTGGCGAAATATCAGCCGCAGCTTCGGCGCACGACGGGCAATTTCCTCGATCAGGCGGCGGCCGTAGGCAATTTCAAAATCATCTGACAGACCGATCGCCACCGAGCGCCCCTCGTACTGATTGGTCGCTGGATCAAGCATGGCCAGACTTTGCCGGCATTTGTTCAGGGCATCGCTGATCACCGGTTTCAACTGATTGGCTTGCAGCGTCGGCGCCAGACCGCGCCCGGTGCGCACGAACAACTGATCGCCATACACCTCACGCAAACGACGCAACGCCGCGCTGACCGCCGACTGCGTTACGCCAAGACGCAGGGCGGCGCGGCTGGCGCTGGATTCCTCGTGCAGCGCTTCGAAGACTTTCAGCAGGTTGAGGTCGATATCGGCGATATTCATTTGGCTCATATCATTCAGCAGTGGGCAGGGCTTTATTCATGATCGCGTGACGCTGGAAAATCAGCAACACCTGAACCTGATGGAGTAAACACGATGGCCAAATCCATAGTGGCGGCGTTGCAGATAGGCGCCTTGCCCGGTGGCAAAGACGAAACCCTTGAACAGATCTTGAGCTGGGAAGACGCAATCAGCGAATCCGGTGCTGCGCTGGTGGTGATGCCGGAAGCCTTGCTCGGTGGTTATCCGAAAGGCGAAGGTTTCGGCACCCAGTTGGGTTATCGACTGCCCGAGGGGCGTGAGGCCTTTGCGCGTTATTTTGCCAACGCCATTGATGTGCCTGGCGCCGAAACCGACGCCCTGGCCGGATTGTCAGCGCGCACCGGGGCCAATCTGGTGATCGGCGTGATCGAGCGCGCCGGCAGCACGTTGTATTGCACGGTGCTGTATTTCGATCCGCAGGCCGGGCTGCTCGGCAAACACCGCAAGCTCATGCCCACCGGCACCGAGCGACTGATCTGGGGCAAGGGTGACGGCTCGACGCTGCCAGTGTTCGACACCCAGGTCGGCAAGCTTGGCGCGGTGGTGTGCTGGGAAAACATGATGCCGCTGCTGCGCACGGCGATGTATGCCAAGGGCGTGGAGGTCTGGTGCGCGCCGACCGTTGACGAGCGCGAGATGTGGCAGGTCAGCATGCGCCACATCGCCCACGAAGGCCGCTGTTTCGTGGTCAGCGCCTGTCAGGTGCAGGCCTCGCCGAATGCGTTGGGGGTGGAGATTGCCAATTGGCCCGGGGATCGACCGTTGATTGCCGGCGGCAGCGTGATCGTCGGGCCGATGGGCGATGTGCTGGCTGGACCTTTGCGTGGCGAGGCGGGGTTGCTGACGGCGGAGATCGACACCGATGAACTGATCCGCGCGCGGTATGACTACGATGTGGTCGGCCACTATGCGCGGCCGGATGTGTTCGAGTTGAACGTTGATGAGCGGGCGAAGCCGGGGGTGCGGTTCAATTCCTGACCTTGAAACTTGCAGAGAACCTGTGGGAGCGAGCCTGCTCGCGAAGACGTAGGCACCTGCAATATTGGAATTGCCTGAACTACCGCTTTCGCGAGCAGGCTCGCTCCCACAGGGATTGTGTGTTGTTCTGCCGATTGGAACCGCTGACTACCAAGTCGCCGCACTCGCTTTAGGCAAGCTCAACTTGCCGCTGTCGGTAAAGCGCATCGTGCCAAACAAACCGCCCGCCAGTTTGCCGCGCAGCACGTAGGGCAGGTTATCGAGGCTTTGCGTCTGGCTCAGGCCCAAGGTCTGGCGCAGGAACGAGAACGCCGAGACGCTGACCGGTACCGTGACAATGGCTTCAGAGAAACGCGGGATCGAGCCGCTCTGATCGCTCACACCCGAAGCCAGCGAATGACCATTGACCTCCAGATCCAGGGCGATGCCGTTGTAATCGATCGCCGTTTCATTGGGGTTCTGTACGCGCAGCTTGATCGCGAAGCGCACTTCCAGTTCCTGACTGGGCAACGGTTCGAGGCCAACCACGTTGATGTTCACTGGGTCGCGATTGGGAAACAGTGCGCAGGCACTGAGCGACAACAGCAGAAGCGACAGGATGACGGCGTGGAGGCGGCGCATAAAAATCTCTCGACAAAAAAGGGCTGAACCGTTGCCGGTGCAGCCCTTTTTGCCAAGGCGCGACGTCAGCGGTTCAACTGTGCGACAGCCGCCGCTTGGCCGGGTTCACCTTTGCCGGTGACGTCGGGGTTTTCCATGACCTGCAGGATCGAAGCTTCCGGGTCGAAATCGTCTTCTTCCAGCTCGATGAATTCTTCCGGCAGGAAGATGTTCAGCACGATAGCGCACAACGCACCGACAGTGATTGGCGATTCGAAGATGTTGCGCAGCGCTTGCGGCAGTTCGCGCAGGACTTCCGGTACGGCGGCGATGCCGAGGCCCATGCCCAGCGAAATCGCCACGATCAGCATGTTGCGTCGATGCAGGCCGGCCTCGGCGAGGATCTTGATTCCGGCCACGGCGACGGTGCCGAACATCACCAGTTCGGCGCCACCCAGCACCGGTTTCGGCATCAGTTGCAGCACCGCGCCGATCATCGGGAACAAACCGAGCAACACCAGCAGCCCGGCGATGAAAAACGCCACGTAGCGGCTGGCCACGCCAGTCAACTGGATCACGCCGTTGTTCTGCGCAAAGGTCACCATCGGCATGCTGTTGAACACTGCCGCCATGGCCGAGTTGAGACCATCGGCGAGCAGGCCGGATTTGATCCGGCGGATGTACAGCGGGCCTTTCACCGGTTGCCGCGAGATCATCGAGTTGGCGGTCAGGTCACCGGCCGCTTCCAGCGGCGACACAAGGAAAATCACTGCCACCGGCACGAACGCCACCCAATCGAAGTTGAAACCGTACTTGAACGGCACCGGCACGCTGACCAGCGGCACCTCGGGCATCGACGCGAAATCCACCGTGCCCATCAGCCAGGCCACCACGTAGCCAAGGGTCAGGCCGATGACGATCGCGCCCAGGCGCAGAAACGGCACGTCGACACGGTTCAACACAACGATGGTACCGATCACCAGCGCCGCCAGAAATACGTGACTGGCCGCACCCAAGTCAGGCGCGCCGAAGCCGCCGGCGATGTCGGTCATCGCCACTTTGATCAGCGACAGGCCCATCAGCGTGATGATCGTGCCGGTCACCACCGGCGTGATCAGCATGCGCAGTTTGCCGATGAACTGGCTGAGCACCACTTCGATGAACGCGGCGAAGAAGCACACGCCGAAGATCGTCGAGAGGATTTCATCAGTGCCGCCGCCGCGCGCCTTGACCATGAACCCGGCGCTGAGAATCACACTGATAAAGGAGAAACTGGTGCCTTGCAGACAAAGCAGACCGGAACCCACCGGACCGAAGCGCTTGGCCTGGACAAAGGTGCCGAGGCCGGAGACGAACAGCGCCATGCTGATCAGGTAGGGGATTTCACTGTGCAGACCGAGGGCGCCGCCCATGATCAGGGTCGGGGTGATGATGCCGACGAAGCTGGCCAACACGTGCTGCAACGCGGCGAACACCGTGGCGGTCAGGTGCGGACGGTCGTTGAGGCCATAGATCAGGTCGTTGTTGCGCGGGGTTTTGTCAGAGGCGGTCATGGTGATGTGCGCGCCGCAAGGCGGGGCCGGGTCAGAAAATGGGTGCGCAGAATGCCGGAAGAGGGCGGCGAGGGCAACGAGCAATAACTGCCTGAAAGGTCAGGTTTTACTGCCTCTCCCTTGTTCTGATCGTTCCCATGCTCCGCGTGGGAATGCAGCCCGGGGCGCTCCGCGTCCCTTCCAGAGCTGGAACGCGGAGCGTCCCTTGAGGCATTCCCACGCAGAGCGCGGGAACGATCAAGCGTGCCTCGACCGGCAATGGAAAAGCGCCCGTGGCATACTCCCGCGCATGACTTTCGACTCCCCCCTCAGTGCCTGGCAACACGCAGTCGACCACAAGGGTTTCATCCAGGATGAAGCCCAGGAACACGCGGTCTGGGCCTTGCAAAAATGCCATGAAGCCTTGCACGCCGGCGCCCGCTCGGTCGGCGGCGTGTACCTGTGGGGGCCGGTCGGGCGCGGCAAGACCTGGCTGATGGATCAGTTCTATCAGAGCCTGCGCGTGCCGGCGCGGCGTCAACACTTTCATCACTTCATGGGCTGGGTGCATCAGCGTTCGTTCCAACTCAGTGGCATCGCCGATCCGTTGCGCGCCTTGGCCAAAGAGCTGGCCGCCGAAGTGCGCGTGCTGTGCTTCGATGAACTGTTCGTCAATGACATCGGCGACGCGATCATTCTCGGCCGGCTGTTTCAGGTGATGTTCAATGAAGGTGTGGTGATCGTCTGCACCTCCAATCTGCCGCCGGATGATCTATACGCCGACGGCTTCAACCGCGACCGTTTCACGCCGGCGATTACGGCGATCAAGGCACACATGACAGTGGTCGCGGTGAATGGCGCCGAGGATCATCGCTTGCATCCGGGGACGATCGAGCAGCGTTATTTTGTTCGCGCGGATGTTTTACCGAGCGCACTGGAGGCCGTGTTCAAATCGCTGGCTGCAGATGAGACTGTCAGCGAGGAACCCGTCGCCGTGGGCCACCGCACACTCAACGTGGTGCAAGCCAGCGAATCCGTGCTGTGGTGTCGCTACAGCGATTTGTGCGAACAACCTTTCGCCGCCATGGACTTCATCGCCCTGTGTGATCGCTACCGGGCTATTCTGTTGAGCGAAGTACCGAACCTCAGCGCAAAAAAACGCGAAGGACGTATCGCACGCGGTACCGAAGACGGCGCTGAGCGCGTGGTCGCCGGCGACCGGGAACTGCCACAGTTATCGGTGCACGACGACGGCGTTCGCCGCTTTATCGCACTGGTCGACGAATGCTACGACCGCAAAGTGCCGCTGTACGTCGAGGCAAGCGTTCCGATGGACGCGCTGTACACCGAGGGCTATCTGGAATTCCCTTTCCGCCGCACCCTCAGCCGTTTGCGGGAGATGCAATTGCAGCGCTTCGCTGAAGCCTGAAAGAAGAGGGCGCCGACATGAGTCAACCGTTGTCCCATCATTTGCTGACCATGGCCTACCAGAATGCCTGGGCCAATCATCGTCTGGCCAAGGCCTGGAGCCAGCTCGATGCCACTGAACTGGCGGCGCCACGGGTGAGCTTCTTCCCCGGCATCCGCCTCACGCTTAATCACATCCTCACTTGCGACTGGTTCTACGTCGACGCGCTGGAACGCGAATTGCGCGGGGACGAGCCGCACCCGGATTGCTACGTATTCTTTATTCAGGACGAGCCGTTTACCGATGCGGCAACGCTGCGTGCCGAACAGGCCCGCGTTGATCGCCGGCTGATCGCCTATTGCGAGCAACTGCGCGATGCCGATCTGCCGAGAATCGTCACTATCGCTCGCGACGAACCGCAACATGACAGCCGCCTGCGCATGCTTTCGCACCTGTTCGAACACCAGATCCATCATCGTGGCCAGGTGCACGCCATGCTCAGCGGCACGGCGGTAAAGCCACCGCAACTGGATGAATTTTTCTGCGTCGGCGAAAGCGCATTGCGCGCCGAAGACTTCGCCGAACTGGGCTGGACTGAAGAGCTTATCTGGGGCCACTGACCGCGAAAGATCGCAGCCTCGTTGCACTCGTCAACTCCTACACATATAGGACCGTAGGAGCTGACGAGTGCAACGAGGCTGCGATCTTTTGATCTTCAGCTTTTCAAGTTGCCCTCTCCGGCGCACCCAAGCTAAGGTCCCCCCCAGGCCTTTCAGCTAGCACCTTGCGCGCCGGGGCTTTTTGCTTATCGGGGATGGAAATGGATTCCGCAGAAATACTCGTACTTCAGGCCAGCTACAGCAACCCGGTGCACGCCGAAGCCATCGGCATCGTGCTCAACCACTACGCCGAAGATCCCATGGGCGGTGGTCAGCCGATCGCGCCCGAACTGCTGCAACGCCTGCCCGAAGAACTCGCCCGCCGCCCGCATGCCTTCAGCGTGCTGGCCTTCGTCGGCGGCGAACCGGCCGGGCTGGTCAACTGTTTCGAAGGCTTCTCGACCTTCGCTTGCAAACCGCTGGTCAACGTTCACGACGTCGCCGTGGTCGGCAAATTTCGCGGCCTGGGGCTCAGTCAGAAAATGCTGCAGAAGGTAGAAGAAATCGCCCGTCAGCGCGGTTGCTGCAAAATCACCCTGGAAGTGCTGGAAGGCAATGCGGTGGCGCAGGGTTCGTATCGCAAATTCGGCTTTGCACCGGGGATGTTCAATCCGGATCACGGGCGGATGCTGTTCTGGATAAAGGACTTGCAGGCCTGAAGGCGCCTCACCGCAAATCACCAACATAAAAAAAGGCGCCCCAATGAGGGCGCCTAACTGTCATCTCCCGGGCCAGAGCGGAGCCACGGAAGGTTCATCGGTTGCTCGGTAAAATTCAGTCGCGATAAGACTCGGTCACCTGGGCCGTCTGGTCAGCAGGGACGCGGATTTCTTTCGCACTGGAGTCGGCCTTTTGCTCGCTTTGCGCGTGCTGGACCGGGAAATTGTCGTAGTAATAACGCATGCGCTCGGCGCCGCCTTCGGCGAAGGCGCTGGTGGAGCCGAGGGCGAGCAGGGTGGTGAGAATGAAGGTAGTGGTTTTCATGGTGCCTCCTACTGAACAAGTGGGAGTCGGTTCGTCCGTGAAGCAGACCGCAGAAAAGAGTCTGTGTCGCCGCCATTAACAATGGGTTAACGCTGGTTCAGGGCAAATATTGCGGCGTATTACAGAAACATCGCGGCCGATGGGCACAAAAAAGGGCCCTCGCGGGCCCTTTGTCGTCTTACTTCTTCGCCACCTCTGCCGAGGCAGGCTGCTTGGGTTTCATCAAGCTGAAATCGATCAGTGAGCGTTTCGCCGTCTGATACGGATCACCAATCAACAGTTTGCGCGGCACGAAGCTGTCGCTGACCAGACTCTTGCTGCGGTCCAGTTCATCCGAGCTTAATCCGACCAGATCCGCCCAGGTGTGGATGAACTGCGAGCTACTGTACGGGCGGCTGAGGTCGCCAGCGAAATTCCAGTCGTGGTTTTCTTTCCACTTCGGCGAAGCCCAGGCCATGAACGGGATGGTGTACATCGGCGCGGTCGGTTTGTTCTCGTTGCGGCCCAAGGTGCTGTGGCCGGCCGAGTCAAAGACGTCTTCGCCGTGGTCGGACAGGTACAGCAAAAAGCCGTTCGGGTCGGATTTGGCGTAGTCCTTGATCAGGCTTGAAACCACGAAATCGTTGTACAGCACCGCGTTGTCGTAGCTGTTGTAAGTCGGCAATTGGTCATCGCGCACGCCGGCAGGGACACCCTGGCGATCCTGGAACTTGTCGAACGTCGGCGGATAGCGGTACTGGTAGCTCATGTGCGTACCGAGCAGGTGCACGACGATAAGTTTGCGTTCAGCCGGATCAGTCAGCGCCTTGTTGAACGGCTCGATAACGTCACCGTCGTACTGCGCGGCGTTCTGGTTGCGGTTGTTGTTCAGGTACACCTGCTCGTCAGCCTGTTCGGAGAAGGTCGTGAGCATGGTGTTGCGCTTGGTCATGGTCTGCTGGTTGGTGATCCAGAACGTCTTGTAACCGGCCTGTTTCATCACGCTGACCAGCGATGGCGTCGACAGGTACAGATCCGGGTTCTGCTCATCGGCGAAGGTCAGCACTTGCTGCAGCGCTTCGATGGTGTAGGGGCGCGGAGTGATGACGTTGTCGAAGATCGCCAGTTGATCCTTGAGCTTGTCCAGTTCCGGTGTGGTGTTGCGCGGATAACCGTAGAGGCTCATGCGCTGGCGGTTGGTCGACTCGCCGATCACCAGCACCAAAGTCGCCGGTTGCCCGGCCGAGGCGTCCTTGAGGTTTTTCAGCGGCGGGATCTTGCTCGCACTGTCGAGCATGCCTTGCATGTCGGCGAGGGTTTCCTGATAGCGGTGATAGGCCACAGCCATCTGCCAGGGCACGGCGGGCTCGATACGGGTTTCGAATTTCTCGAAACCTTGGGCGAAGGTGCCCATACGCATGGTTTGCTTGACCAGCGGATAGCCGACCACGGCGACGACAATTGCCGTCGCCGCTACCAGCGCGCGACCACGCGGCATGTAAACCGGGCGCAGACGCGTCCATAAAAAGTAAGCGAACGCGGTATGGGCGAGGAACGCCGGGATCATCCACCAGGCGAAATACTGCGTCATGTACTCGCCGGCTTCCGACACGTTCGACTCGAACATGATGAAGATGACGCTCTGCGAGAATTCCTGCTGATAAATGAAGAAGTAGCCGAGGCTGGCCATCGAGCAGGCCCACAGCACCACGCCGATGATGGCGGCGAGCAGGCGGGTCTGTTTGGGGAACAGCAGCATCGGCGCCAGCCACAGCGCGCTCATCACGAAGGCCTGGCGGAAGCCGGTGAAGCCGGATGTGCCGGTCAGCTGGATCAGCAGTTGGGTGATGCCCGAGAAGTACCAGAAGAAAACGAACAGCCAGATAAATCCAGCCCAGTCAAAACCCGTCGCAGTCGTTTTGCTGCGTTTGAACAATGCCATTCAGTGCTCCAGCTCAATCATCAATCCCACGCCGGAACGCTTCCATGACACCGACGAACAGAGGCCGTACACGCAGGTACGGCCAGAATGGGGCGCAGTATCCCCAAGGGCATGTGAAAGATTTGTTAAGCGCCGCGTTTGATGAGTATCAGGCGGTCAGAGGTGCAACGTGTCGGGAACGACGGGGGCCGTTCCCGAAGCAGGCGGGGATCAGGCGTGGGGTGCGCGCTGCACAACCGGACGCGGTTGCGGCTGCGAGCCTTGGGTCAATGCGCGCAATTGCGCCAATTCGTGCTTCAACTGGTCGCGCTCGTCTTTCAACTGGCGCAATTCATCGCGACGGATCGTAACGTAGAGGGTTTGTGGCGGCATTGCTGTGTGTACTGTGCCCATTGCTCACCTCGCAAATGGCGTGCATCAACTGTAAGTCACTCCTCGTTTTGAGGCGCTTGACTTACTATCGGCGCCAATTTTGATTTCTTTTGCCCTGAAAGGGAACTTTTTTATTTTTCATGGTCGGTGTGTCTTCGGCAGGATTCGGGGCGTTATCACTCTGGATCGGGCACAATGCCCGGAAACTTCATCGCAACGCTCTGGACTAACCTCCATCAGTCGCGTTGGGCTATAACCAATGACACACATTTATTTGTAGTAAGGAGCATCAGCACATGCAACTCGGGATTATTGGACTGGGCCGCATGGGCGGCAATATTGCGCGACGTCTGATGCTCAACGGGCACACCACCGTTGTTTACGACCGCAATACCGCTTTCATCGATAACCTGGTCGCCGAGGGCTCCACCGGCGTCGCCGACTTGCCAGCGCTGGTTGCCGGCCTCGACAAGCCGCGCGCGGTCTGGGTCATGCTGCCGGCGGGCGCACCGACCGAAGACACCATCAACACCCTGAGCGAACTGCTTGAGCCCGGCGATACGATCATCGACGGCGGCAACACCAACTACAAGGACGACATTCGTCGCGCCAAGACGCTGAACGAGAAGGGCCTGCACTACATCGACGTCGGCACCTCCGGCGGCGTCTGGGGCCTGGAACGCGGCTATTGCATGATGATTGGCGGCGACGCCGAGACGGTCAAACGTCTGGATCCGCTGTTCGCCGCACTGGCGCCGGGCATGGGCGACATCCCACGCACCAAGGATCGCAAGTCCGATGACCACCGTGCCGAGCACGGCTACATCCACGCCGGTCCCGCCGGTGCCGGGCACTTCGTGAAGATGATCCACAACGGCATCGAGTACGGCATGATGGCCGCGTTCGCCGAGGGCTTCGACATTCTCAAGACCAAATCCAGCGAACGCCTGCCGGAAGATCAGCGTTTTGATCTGAACGTGGCCGATATCGCTGAAGTCTGGCGTCGTGGCAGCGTGGTTTCGTCGTGGCTGCTGGACCTGACTGCCGATGCGCTGGCCAGCGATCCGAAGCTCGACGGCTTCTCCGGCTCGGTCGCCGACAGTGGCGAAGGCCAATGGACCATCGAAGCGGCCATGGAGCAAGCGGTGCCGGTACCGGTGCTGTCCAACTCGCTGTTCTCCCGTTACCGCTCGCGCGGGCAGGGTACCTTCGGTGACAAGATCCTGTCGGCACAACGCTTCGGCTTCGGCGGCCACGTGGAGATTGCCAAGAAATGACCCGTACGATCCGCAGAAAATCCAAGGCAGAACCCGCACCACCGACCACGCTGTTCCTGTTCGGTGCCCACGGCGACCTGGTCAAGCGCTTGCTCATGCCGGCGCTGTACAACCTCAGTCGCGACGGTCTGCTCGACGAGAATCTGCGGATCGTCGGCGTTGATCACAACGCCATTACCGATGAAGCCTTCGCGCAAAAGCTCGAAGACTTCATCCGTACCGAAGTGGCGGCGAAGGTCGGCAAGGGCGATCAGATGCTTGATCCGGCCTTGTGGGCCAAGCTCGCCAAGGGCATCAGCTACGTCCAGGGCGATTTCCTCGACGACAGCACTTATTCAGCCCTGGCGGCGAAAATCGCCGACAGCGGCACCGGCAATGCGGTGTTCTACCTGGCCACCGCGCCGCGTTTCTTCAGTGAAGTGGTGCGCCGTCTCGGCAGCGCCGGTTTGCTTGAAGAAACGCCCGAAGCGTTCAGAAGGGTGGTGGTCGAGAAGCCGTTCGGCTCCGATCTGCACACTGCCGAAGCCTTGAACGCTTGCCTGCTCAAGGTCATGAGCGAAAAGCAGATCTACCGGATCGACCATTACCTGGGCAAGGAAACCGTGCAGAACATCCTGGTCAGCCGGTTCTCCAACAGCCTCTTCGAAGCGTTCTGGAACAACCATTACATCGACCACGTGCAGATCACTGCGGCGGAAACCGTCGGCGTGGAAACCCGTGGCAGTTTTTACGAACACACCGGCGCACTGCGCGACATGGTGCCCAATCACCTGTTCCAGTTGCTGGCCATGGTCGCCATGGAACCGCCGGCTGCTTTCGGCGCTGACGCGGTGCGCGGCGAGAAGGCCAAAGTCGTCGGGGCGATTCGTCCCTGGTCGACGGAAGAAGCCCGGGCCAACTCGGTGCGCGGCCAGTACAGCGCTGGCGAGCGCGATGGCCAGCCGTTGAAGGGTTATCGCGAAGAAGCCAACGTGTCGCCCGACAGCACCACGGAGACCTACGTGGCGCTGAAGGTGATGATCGATAACTGGCGCTGGGTCGGCGTGCCGTTCTATCTGCGCACCGGCAAGCGCATGAGCGTGCGCGACACCGAGATCGTCATCTGCTTCAAACCGGCGCCGTACGCGCAGTTCCGCGACACCGAAGTCGACGAGTTGCAGCCGACTTACCTGCGTATCCAGATCCAGCCAAACGAAGGCATGTGGTTCGACCTGCTGGCCAAGCGCCCGGGGCCGGCGCTGAACATGGCCAATATCGAGCTGGGTTTTGCGTACAAGGATTTCTTCGAGATGCAGCCTTCCACCGGCTACGAAACCTTGATCTATGACTGCCTGACCGGCGACCAGACGCTGTTCCAGCGTGCCGACAACATCGAGAACGGTTGGCGAGCCGTGCAGCCTTTCCTTGATGCCTGGCAGCAGGACGCCAGCGTCGAGACCTACGCGGCCGGCGAAGATGGCCCGCAAGCAGCGGAAGATCTCCTGACTCGCGATGGTCGCGTCTGGCACAGCCTGGGATGAGTGATTTGTCGAAACAACCGATACGTTTTCTGCTCAGCGACATGGACGGCACGTTGTTGCTGCCCGATCACACGCTGAATCAACGCACCATCGAAGCCGTGCGCTCGTTGCGCGAGGCCGGCGTGCTGTTCAGCCTCGCCAGCGGCCGCCCGCCGAAAGCCATGTTGCAGCAGATCGAGGCGCTGGGCGTTGATCTGCCGACGGCGGCGTTCAATGGCGGCACCATCGTCAAACCGGACGGCACACTGTTGGCTGCGCATTATCTGCCAGCGACGACCGCGCTGATTGCTTTGGCGCAGTTTGCCGATCAACCGGAGGTGGAAATCTGGGTGTTCAGCGGCGGCGACTGGCTGCTCAAGGATCCACACGGGCCAATGGTCCCACGTGAACAGAGCGGCCTCGGCTATCCGCCGGTGGTGGTCGAGAGTTTCGAACCGTATCTGGAGCGCATCGACAAGATCGTTGCCACCAGCAACAACACTGAGTTGCTGATCGAGCTGGAGGCGCAGCTGTTGCCCAAGGTCAACGGCATGGCGCAAGTGTCGCGCTCGCAGCCGGTGTATCTGGACGTCACTGCGCTTGAGGCTAACAAAGGTACCGCGCTGACAACCATTGCCGAATACCTCGGCGTGCCGCTGGAGCAAACCGCTGTCATCGGCGACGGCGGCAACGACCCGGCGATGTTCAAATGCGCCGGCTTGTCGATTGCCATGGGACAGGCGGAAGATGCGGTGAAGCGTCAGGCGGATGTCGTTACAGCGTCGAACACCGAAGACGGCGTGGCTTTGGCGATCGAGCAGTACATCCTCCCGCACTGACCCGACACAAAAACCAATGTGGGAGCGAGCCTGCTCGCGAAGGCGTCGGCACATTCAACACCTTCTTTGCCTGACCTAACGCATTCGCGAGCAGGCTCGCTCCCACAGGGTTATTCAGTGTGGCTTAGAGCCAATAGCTCACCGCATACCAGCCCAACAAACCCATCACCACGGTATACGGCACCGCCATCCACACCATGCGCCCGTACGACAGACGTACCAGCGGAGCGATTGCCGAGGTCAGCAGGAACAGAAACGCTGCCTGACCATTCGGTGTCGCCACACTCGGCAGGTTGGTGCCGGTGTTGATCGCAATCGCCAAGGTTTCGAAGTGCTCGCGAGTCATGTGCCCGGCAAGAAAAGCCTGTTTCACCTCAGTGATGTAAATGGTCGCGACAAACACGTTGTCGCTGATCGCCGAGAGCAGACCATTGGCGATGAACAACATGCCCGGCTGTTGATCCATCGGCAACGCCAGAACCCATTGGATCAGCGGTGCGAACAGCTGCTGATCATGGATCACCGCCACTACGGCAAAAAACACCACCAGCAGCGCGGTAAACGGCATTGCATCCTTGAACGCGCTGCCCAGGCGATGCTCGTCGGTGATCCCGGTAAACGCGGTGATCAATACGATCACCATCAAACCGATCAGGCCGACTTCAGCCAGGTGAAACGCCAGGCAACCAATCAGAATCAGCGCCGCCGCCCCTTGCACCAGCAGCGCCGCCGTCTGACGGGGCGTGCGTTTGGCGTTGTCCTCGGCAGCGTAGTCAGCCAACACAGCGCGGACGTTGTCCGGCAGCAGCGTGCCGTATCCGAACCAGCGCAGCTTCTCCAGCAGCACGCAAGTAACCAGACCCGCCACCAGTACCGGCAGCGACACCGGGGCAACTTTCTGGAAGAACTCGCCGAAATGCCAGCCCATCTCATGGCCGATCAACAGGTTCTGCGGCTCACCGACCAAGGTGCAGACGCCACCGAGCGCCGTGCCGACCGCGCCGTGCATCAACAGGCTGCGCAGGAAAGCGCGGAATTGATTCAAGTCCTCATGGTGTCGCGACGGTAGATGCTCATCGTCACCGAATTCGCTGTCCTTGCGTGGATCATTGCCAGACGCGACCCGGTGATACACCGAGTAAAACCCGACAGCCGCACTGATGATCACCGCCGTCACGGTCAACGCATCAAGAAATGCCGAAAGAAATGCCGACAGGAAGCAGAACATCAGCGCCAGAATCGCTTTCGAGCGCACGCCCAACAGCAGCCGCGAGAAGAGAAACAGCAGCAGATCTTTCATGAAGTAGATACCGGCAACCATGAACATCAGCAGCAGGATCACCGGAAAGTTGTGCAGCAATTCATCGTAAAGCGCTTGCGGCGTGGTCATCTTCAACAGCAACGCTTCAATCAACAGCAGGCCGCCGGGCATCAACGGATAACACTTGAGCGCCATGGCCAGGGTGAAGATGAATTCGATCACCAGCAACCAGCCTGCGGCGACCGGGCCGATGGTGAACAGCACCACGGCATTGAGAATGAGAAAACCGACGATGGTCGCCTTGTACCAGCGTGGCGATTGCCCGAGGAAGTTGTGCGCGAACGCCTGGGCGATTGAACCGGACATCGGCTGCTCCTTTTATTTAGAAGCGCGAAAGTTGCCGGATGTTTCAAGGAAGATCAAGTCGCCGATAACCTCGATCCTGTTGAATGCTCTAGGGATTCAGATAACGCGCAACCATTGCCCGGTAGTTGCCATCCAGTGAATAGCCCCCCACCACGATAGCCCCGTCAGTTTGTACAGCCAGAGAATTGGCTGTATCGAGACTTCGCCCCAGTCGCGTGCGCAACCAACCGTGGCCCTGGCCGAACGCGGGATCGAGACTGCCGTCAGCTTGATAACGGGCGACCATGAAGTCGGCTTCAACCCCGCCGATGGTCGCGCCCACGGCAACGATGCGGCCATCGCTCATCAACTGGGCGGCGTTCCATTGGCATCCGCTGGGACCGATGTCCACCACCTGTGGTTGGCCATGATGACAGTGCAGGTCCGGTCGACCGTTGGCGTGCAGGACAAACGTCAGGCAGCGGATCGGATCGCGGCTGCTGCCGAAGCAGTAGAGCCTGTCGGCGGACTCGATGATCTGGCTGACCTGAGCGCTGTTGCCGTGGGCCCTGAACGCCATGAAACCGTCCACGGCAAAACGCTCGTCCAGACGCCCATCGGACTGGTAAACCGCCAGCAGCCCTTGCTGCGGAAAGTCGATGGAACCTGCGACGACAATTCGCCCATCCGCCTTCAACAGCAGGGTGCTCAGCCAGGTGTTGAGCAGCAAGTGGCGAACCATGACAAATCCGCGCCCGTTGAACGATTCGTCGAGGCTTCCATCAGAACAGAGGCGAATCAGCATCCCGGCGTGGTCGGCGAGGCTGAAATGATGGTTGGCGATCAGCAGAATGCGACCGTCTTCCTGCACCGCAAAGTCACAGGCTTCAACACCTGGCACACCCGGCGGCAGCCAGTTGTCGCGGGTGCCCATGGACAGCTCGCCGGGCAGGCGCACGATCTGGAAGCCGTCATCACCGAAAGTTCGATCTGGCCTGCCGTCGGCATCGAACAGGGCGAAGGCGGGGAGGGTGCGATGGGTGTCTTCATAATGCAGGCCGGCCAGCAGAATCTTGCCGTCAGCTAGTACCTGAACCTTGCCGGCCTTGGCTTCGAAGCCCTCGATGAAGCCGCCGATCACGCTGCCCTGAGTACCGAACGACAAATCCGCCGAACCATCACCCAGCAGCCGCGCCAGGCCAAAACGACTTCCCTTCGGCGTACCGACCTTGGCGGCGACCAGAATCCGACCCTGCGCATCGAGCGCGACATGTTGCGTCTGGCTGGACAGGCTACCGGCAAAGTACACCTGCGCAACACCGCCGATGGCGAAGGTCGAGTCGAGCGAACCGGGGTTTTTCCATACCGTGGGCAGCGCGTAAGTGTTCAGGGTCGACATGCACGCGTCTCCTTGCGAGTAGCCGATATCCCAGTGATTGGGAGGCTGACTGCACGAGCGAAACATTCAATCCCTGAACCGCGAGAAGCACAACTGGACGAATCAACAGAACGACGGTCGCACTGTGCCAGAACAGTGTCTTGTTGAACCAGTCGCAAGCGAGCCAAGCAATTTGGATGAAACAGCGCAGTAAGTACCGTGCTTATTCGACTTCGCATACAACAAAGGCGGGTGACTTTAACGTCATCCGCCTTTGTTCGATTATCAGTGTGGCATCGACCACGATTGCAACTTGTGGCCGTCTTCGCTCAGCTCGGCGCGGGCCTGTTGCAGCAGTTGTTCGAGTTGCGCCGGGTCAGAGTAGGCGCTGCTCGGGATCTGTTTGCGACCGATGTGTGAGTTGGTGCGGTCGACGACGGTCAGGCTCAGTTCGCCATTGCCGTCTTGTGGCGCCCAGGCCACGCACTGAAAAGGCTTGAACGCGTGGTTGGCAATCAAAAGTGCTTCGTTGATACGCAGCGGGGCAGTCATGGGGTCTTCTCTCTATTGGCGCCCAATCAAGTGATGTGCCGTCGGTTGGGCTTACCGTGCGGCGGGTTACTTGTACTGATGCACGCAACCGGGGGGTGGGTCACACTTGAAACAAAGAAATTTCAGGTTCTTTACATAACGTAAGTTCGTTTCGTTAATTCTGCACCCGTCCGAACACCGCGCTGAATTCACCCCTCTCCCCAGCCCTCTCCCCGAGGAGAGGGAGCCGATTTGTGGGCTTTTCAAACCCGAGTTCGGCTTGGTCTTTCAGATCGGCGTACCTCGCGCAAGCACCTCGGTCAGTTCCCTCTCCCTTGGGAGAGGGCTAGGGTGAGGGGCCGCTCTTTGACTCGCCGCAAATAGTCGATAGCTAACTAACAACCAACTTTCTTATAACTCTTTTAATAGCCAGCCTATAAGCAATCGGTACAAGCCCCCGTCAAAATCTTGCTAGTGTTACAACCGGGTCTGCCAAACGACTGTTTTTACGATCATTTATCAAATTTGGCGCCAAGGAACAGTCATGAGCGAAGCGCCTGCGTCGAGACGTTTACTGGTGGTCGATCCCTGCGACGACTGCCATCGCCTGTTGCCCGGATTGCGCGCCGTGGGTTGGGATGTCGACAGCTGTAATCTGGAGAACGCCGCATCCCGCGCCTGTGACGTCGGCCTGCTACGCTTACAGCCTTACCACCTGGAACGTCCAGAAGCGGTCAAAGAACTGATCAGCCGCAGCGGCACCGAATGGATTGCCGTGCTCAATCAGGAAGTCCTGCGCTTACAGAACGTTGGCGATTTCGTTTGTGAATGGTTCTTCGACTTCCACACCTTGCCCTTCGATGTCTCCCGCGTACAAGTCACACTCGGCCGCGCCTTCGGCATGGCGCGCCTGCGCGGGCAGGGCACGATTCATGTCGATCAGCCAGAGCACGAACTGCTCGGCGACAGCAAGCCGATCCGCGAGCTGCGCAAACTGCTGAGCAAACTGGCCCCGACCGAATCGCCCGTGCTGATTCGCGGCGAAAGTGGCACCGGCAAAGAGCTGGTCGCGCGCACCCTGCATCGACAATCCCAGCGTCACAACAAACCGTTTGTAGCGATCAACTGCGGGGCGATCCCAGAGCATTTGATCCAGTCAGAATTGTTCGGCCACGAGAAAGGCGCGTTCACCGGCGCACACCAGCGCAAGGTCGGACGCATCGAAGCGGCCAATGGCGGTACGTTGTTTCTCGACGAAATCGGCGACTTGCCGCTGGAATTGCAGGCCAACCTGTTGCGCTTTCTGCAGGAAAAGCACATCGAGCGGGTAGGCGGCAGTCAGCCGATCCCGGTGGACGTTCGCGTTCTGGCCGCAACCCACGTTGACCTGGAAGCGGCGATCGAGAAGAAGCGCTTTCGCGAAGACCTGTATTACCGGCTCAACGTACTGCAAGTGGTAACCGCGCCATTGCGCGAGCGCCATGGCGATCTGTCGATGCTGGCCAACCACTTTTCGCACTTCTACAGCCACGAAACCGGGCGCCGGCCACGCAGCTTCAGCGAAGATGCATTGATTGCCATGGGCAAGCATGACTGGCCGGGCAATGTGCGCGAGCTGGCGAATCGGGTACGGCGGGGGCTGGTGTTGGCGGAGGGGCGGCAAATCGAGGCGCGGGATTTGGGGTTGATCAGTCAGCACTCTGTCGCAACGCCGATGGGCACGCTTGAGGATTACAAGACCAGGGCGGAACGGCAGGCGTTGTGTGATGTGTTGAACCGGCATAGTGATAATTTGAGTGTGGCTGCGAAAGTGTTAGGGGTTTCGCGGCCTACTTTTTATCGGTTGTTGCATAAACATCAGATTCGTTAATTAGCTGAAGATCAAAGGATCGCAGCCTTCGGTAGCGCCTACACGGAACAATGTAGGCACTGCCAAAGGCTGCGATCTTTTGCTTTTAGAAGTAATACGGGAATTTCAGACTGAACGAAAAGTCCGGCGCATCATCCGTCATACCAATCGACAAGTTCGGCACGATCGTCAGGTTGTCGGTCGCCGCGATGGTCATGCCAACGTTGAAGTAACCGGCGTTGGCGTCACTGGATACCACCGATTCCCAATCGCCGCCGTCCTGTTTCAGCTTGCTCTTGCGTTGTACCAGGTCGGAGACCGAGAACGACATACTCATCTTCTCGTTGAGCGCGAAGGCGATACCGGCGCCAATCTGGAAGCTGTCGCCGATGCGCACTTTGCCCGGGTTTTTCTGGTTGACGGTGGAGCTGATGTCGTCGAACGATTCCTCGAGGTTGTGGGTGTAGGAGAGGCTGCCGAACAGCACCGCCGGGTCGAACGTCTTGACCAGCGAGATGCCCGGCGTGATCGACCAGACGCCGTTGCCGGTGGGCAGGGTGTCGGGGACGAACAGGTTGGAGTTGGCGTCGGTCTGGCGCAGTTTGATGCCGAACGGGTCTTTGCCGGTCGGCGCCTTGACGCGCAAGGTGACGACGGCGTCCGGGGTGTTGACCGATTCGTCGAGGAACTTGTAGGCGATACCGAAGTTGACGTCGCCGATGGTTGGATCCTTGGTGACGGTTTCTTCGGTTGTTACGCCAGCCGCGCCCTCGTTGCCGCCGCCGGATTGATACGTCGACTCGCGATAGATCACCGGCACGTTCAGGTCGAACTGCCAGCGGTTATCGAAGTTGTAGCGGCCGGTGAGGTCCAGGGTCCAGGTGTCGGCCTTGATCCGGTCGAGGTTGATGTTGCCCAGGAAGATCGAATCCAGCGCAAGGAACCCGTTCAGGATCAACTGGCGGGTGTCGTAGCGCGAATAGGTCAGGCCGGTTTCCACGCTGAACTTGCCGCCGCCAAAGAAACCGCTGGCTTCGTCATACAGGTTGGAAACGCTCTGTGCCGGTTGTGAATCATCGGCCAGTGATTGACCGTAGGATGCGCCACTGCCCCCGGCAGCGCCTCCCGATGCAGCGGCCGCACCGGTGCCTGTGGCGGCTCCGGCGACGCGATTGCCTTTCATGTCGGACGGCGATTTGGCCAGCCGTTTTGGCGGTGGGGCGGCGGGTGTTTCTTCTACCTGGCGGACCCGTTGTTCAAGTACCGCCAGCGCTTGTTGTTGTTGTTCGTATCGTTGTCTCAGTTCCAGAAGTTCCCGTTTCAGGGCTTCTACATCGGCGTCGGGTGCTGCTTGCAGCATTGCCGCCGGGAGAAGGGTACTCAAACACACTGCAGCACGCAGTGATACTGATCGATACATGAATAAGCCGTCCCTTTAAGCCCAATGATCGAGACTCAGCGTAGTTCAATATCCGATATTGCGTAGGGCCCCGAGTTGGGTCAGGTTGCAATCCAGTGCACCGGCGCTTCTGCCGTTATTGTTAAGTACGACGTTGAGTTGCGTAAGGTTGTTGACCACGTTGGCGCTGCCCAGCAAACGGGTGTTCTGCAGCAGCCCGCCCTGGGCGACCTGTTGCAGCGCCGTGCCTTGGTTGCCGCTGGCCTGAATGGCCATTTGCACGCCACCGCCATTGGCCGAAACCGCGACACTGCCGGCGCCGTTGCTGCCGCTGATGGTCTGCCCGGCGATGAGCGCCTGGCCCTGCGACGGCACCAGTGCCGGGGCCTGACTGGCTTCGCTGACGTTGATCGCGACGTTGTTGTTGGCGGTGTTGCCATCGCCGGCGGCGCGTACGCTTTGCGTTACACCCTGGCTGCTATTGAGGCCGGCGCCGCCGATGACAGAGCCGGTGCCGAGGGTAGGGGTGCTGCCATTGCCCGACTCCTTGATGGTCGAGACGTAGAATTCCGGTTTGACGGTTGCAGCCTGGATCTGCATCGAGGTCGCGGCCCCGATCAAGTCGCCGCTGGCGTTGCGCCAAGTGCTGCTCATGACAATGCCGAAGCTGATGATCCGCCCCGGCATGACGTAACGACCGCGCAGCTCGGCGAGCTCCTGGTCCTTGATTTCGATGGGTTTGAATCCGGCATGGGCTAAACCTGACGCACTCGCTGCCAGGCAGGCGGCGGCCAGCCAGTATGAGCTTTTCATCTGCTGCTCCCGGGACATCCAGTCCCATTCTCTAACTCGGCGATTAAAAGAAGTCGCTCTGAATGAACCCAAAATCCATCAATTCCGCATCTTTGACCGGGTTGAAACTGTCCAGCGAGTTCTTCGCCGTCAGCGGCACGGGAGGGCTGCGCAAGGCGTTGGCCTTGTCGTAACCGGGGCCGACGATGGCAAAGACAATGCCGTTCCAACCTTTGACAAAGTCGTCGTGCTTGTAGCGCTTGTGGCCAAGAACCGGGTCACCGATGTAAACCCAATCTTTGTCCGAACGCTGCAGGACGACGAAGTGCTTGTAGCCACGAATGTCCATCAGAACCACCACCGGAATGGTCACCGCTTCGAGTTTCTCGGGCGGGATCCGGTAGCCACGGGCACGCATGCCGATGCTCTCTACGTAGCGCTTCATGTCGAGCATGGAGAAACCCTGGGTTCGCACCAGGTCCTGGTCAGCGTTGACCAGCATGCCTTTGATGATGTGCTCCTCATCGACGTCGAGCCAATAGGCCTGGCGCAGAACCGTTGCCAGTGCAGCAGCGCCGCAGCTGAAATCGGTTTTCTGTTCGACGATGTCGGCAAACTTGCGCTCACGAATGCTTTGCACGTCCTTGTAGACCAGCACGCCACCCGGCAGGGCAGCGATCGGCATCTGGGCTGCCTGAGTCAGGCCGCACAGACAAAGCAGAGCGAGGAGGGCAGGAGTCCGCATGATCGAATACGCCTTGTGGAACCTGGGAAAAAAGCCCCGTTGCCGGGGCTTTCGTTTCGATCGCGCTTACATGCAGGCTTTGCAACCTGCGGCGATGGACAGCGAGTTGCTTTGTTGGTTGCCCACACCCGCCGAGACGTTGGCTCCGCCGTTGCCGGAGAAGTTGTTCATCGAGTTGGTCATGTTGGCGTTGTTGACGACGGGAGTTTTCCAGCCATCTTTGGTCAACACTTGTTGGGTGGTGACGCCAGCGAGGCCAAAAGTACCCACGGCTTCGAACTTGGCTTTCTGATCATCGTTGCCGCCATGGCCGCCGCCACGGTTGCCCCAACCGCCGTGGTTGTCGTCTTCGATGGTCGCAGTGCCTTTGGCTTTGAATACGCCAGCGGCTGCATAAGTACCGGTGAGGGTGTCGGTTTTGTAAGCCTGCACGCCTTTGTTTTCCACGACCAGGCCAGTCGAGGACTGGTTGGCAGAGGCAGCAGCGGTGGCTACACGGCCACCGGAAACGGCGATGGCGAGGTTGTTTTTCTGTTGGTTGAAGTTGCCCGAGCTCACGTTGATGCCGATGTTGCCGGAACCATTGTTGCCTGCATTGTTGAGCGTGGCGTTGTTGAAGGTGGACGAGTTTTTCACGTAGTTGTTGTTGTTCACCTGAGTCGCGCTCGAGGCGGCAACAGCATTGCCGAAGATGAAGCTTTCGTCAGCGGTGGCCAGTGCAGCAGCGTTGTCCTGCTGGTTGCCGTCGCCGGCGGCGACGTTGGCGCCCATGTTGCCGTTGGAGCCGTTGAGCGAGTCGCTGGCATTGGCGTTGTTCAGGGTGCCCTGGTTTTTCACCACGTTGCCGTCGCTGTTTTGTGCGTCGAGTACAGCGGCGCCGGCGCCAGCGGTGATCTGCAGCAGTTGTTCAAGATTCGGACCTTGCGGCTGGCCGTGACCGTTGCCGTGTCCATTGCCATGCCCGTTACCATGATCATTGTCACCACGGCCGCCAGCCTGTGCTGCCATTGCCATCACTGCTGCGAGTGCGAAAACCAGTGGTTTGAGAGCCATTGTAGGTTTCATGGTTGTTTCTCCGTCGTGCTTATTAGTTGGTTAAGTGTTGGGACTTTTCTAATTGCACTGCTTTTTGTTTGGGTCAGTCTGCGACCCGGATGCTCAGGGTGTTAGCCATTCGGTTCCCCACCCCGGCACTCTGGTTCACCTGGATTACCCCGCGGCTGCCGGTGAAGGCCTGATCACTGGTCGTGACCTGGCGACTGCCGATTGAGGTACCAGTTGCTCCTGAGCTCGGTAAAAACGCCACGTTCTGTTGTGAAAGGGCGCTGTCGTCAACGCTCTGCGGGCCGGCACTGATGCTGACGCGCGTGACGTTGGCCATTTGATTGTTGGCACCGGCGCCCTGGTTCACACCGAGGATGCCGTTGCCATTGCTGAAAGAGTTGCCGCCGATATTGGCGCTCGCGTCGATGGCGCGGCTGGCGGGCGTATCGATGGTTTGCCTGACGTTGGTGGTGGCATGGGCTTCGGTGCCGATGGCAATCGCCTTGGTGTTGGCTTGTTGCATCTGGTCACCGGCGGCCTGGTTGACGTTGAAGTTGCCGCGATACTGAGCACCGGAATCCTGAATATTGGCCTTGTTGACTGAAGCCGAATCGGCCATGGCGCTGGTGCAGCCGAGCAGGGCGAGAAGCAGCAGGGTGCGATTCATGTCATTGGCCTCCGGCCATGCGAGTCAGAGGCGCCAGCCCGGTGCTCATCGCCCGGTTGACCGTGTTGGAGATCGACGCCCCGGAGCCGCCGCCACTACCCGTGCGCATACCGGGCAGGCCGTTCTGGTTGGTCAGGGTGTTCATGCCGGGCAGGTTGGAACTGGGCGTGGTCATGTTGCCGCGAATCGATGAGCCGCTGGCGACACTGGCGAAATCACCGTCAGTGAGTTCGGTACTGCTGAGGGTCTGGTTGATCCGCGCCGAAGGGTTGGCGTTGACCGTGGTTGGATAGGGATCTTTGCCGCCGTTGCGGCCGATCGGGATTGGCTGAACGTCGCGGTTGAGGACGATCACTCCATTGCCTTCGGCCTGGGCGCTGACACTGATCAATGCACTGGCGGCTGATCCGATCAGCAGGAGGCAGGTCAGGCTTTTATTGAAATTCCCCACGGCTGCAATTCCTTCTTCAGTGGGCTGGGTTATTCAGCGTTGTGAAGGAGAGAGCGAAAGCTGTGCCGGTTTTGAATTGTCGCTTTATTTCAATGGGTTAGGTGTTAGCCGGGAATGCTCAAAGCGGGTACTGTTTCAGCGCTGAGACACATGCAGGGGCGCTTGAACGATGCTTGACGTTGGAAAGCTCTGGAACAAGGGTTTGCGCCGATGTGTTTCATCGGCGTAACAGGTGACGTGACGGAGTGATGAACAGCGTTTGGACGGGGGCTTTGCGCGGTGAGGAGTGTTTCAAAAACGGACAGATCAGCCCGATGCCCGGCGTGGTGGGTTATTCGGACAGCAAAAGCTCCACCGCTGCAAAGGCTTGCGCTTGGCGTTCGGCCCAATTGCCCTCGATAACTTGCAATGACTGTTGATGCTCAATCAACCAGGCGCGCGTGGCTTCGAAAAATGCCATGCGATCCGCAAGATCCGGTTGGCAGCGTTGACCGTCTTCGGCCCAGTCGACCTGTTGCGGCGATAGCAGCAGGTGCAGGTCGTAATGGCGCGTGAGCAATTCGCTTTGCAGCCAGTCCGGATAATCGCCGAACAGGGTCTGGCTCCAGAGGATGTTGCTGAGCAGGTGGGTGTCGAGAATCAGCAGTTCGGGTTGTTTCGCCCGTGCCTGATCTTCCCATTGCAACTGGCCCCGGGCGATATCAGGGATATCCGCGAGGCAAGTGTCGCGTGGGTTGTCTTCGATGAACCGACGAACATATTCATCAACGCGCACGCCGCCGAAACGCTGCTCCAGACCTGCCGCCAGCCAGCTCTTGCCGGTGGATTCCGGGCCGGTGAGAACAACGACTTTCATGTGCGCAACGCCGGATCGGCACGCCATTCCCGCCAGCCTTGCACCGCGAGCAAGGTAAACAGCGCGTACAGGGCGGCAGTCAGATAGAGGCCTTTATAGATGAACAGGCCGACAAAGATCACATCGAGGACGAACCACAACGCCCAGCATTGCAGGCGTTTCTGCGCCATCCACAGTTGCGCGACCAGACTGAAACCGGTGAGCGCGGCATCGAGCCACGGCTGTGCGGCGTCGGTCCAGTGCGCCATCGCCGCGCCCAGCGACAGGCTGCCGATCGCTCCAATGCCAAGGCCGAGCAGAATCGAGCGTGCATCGAGGCGGGTAACTTGGCGACCGTCATGCATCGTCCCGGCGCGGGTCCATTGCCACCAGCCGTAGATCTGCAGTGCGGCGTAGATCACTTGCAGCAACATGTCCGAATACAGCTTCACCTCAAAGAAGATCCAGCTGTAGAGCAACACCATGACCAGCCCGATCGGCCAGCACCACGGATTCTGCTTGACCGTCAGCCACACGGCGATGACACCGAGGGCAGCGGCAAACAGTTCAAGCCCGGACATGGCGGATCCTTGGGGGAGTTGAGAAGGGGGCGGATTGTACTGCATTCGCCCAGACACAGAAGTACCCTGTGGGAGCGAGCCTGCTCGCGAAAGGGCCTGTCCAGTCGACATCTTCTTCCAATGACTGGCCCGACGCCTTCGCGAGCAGGCTCGCTCCCACAGGTTATGGTTCAGACCCGGAACTGACGCAGCAACCCGTTGAGCTGTTCGCTCAGTTGCCCAAGCCGCAGGCTGGCTGCACTCGACTGTTCAGCCGCCAACGCGGTGCTATGGGAAAGCCCGGCCGCCTGGGTCACGTTCTGGTTGATGTCCTCAACCACCTGCGCCTGTTGCAAGGTAGCGCTGGCAATCGACGCATTCAGGCCATTGAGATTACGCAACGCCTGGCCAATTGCATTAAGGCTCGCCCCGGCCAGTCCCGCCTGTTCGATGGTCAGTTGCGAGGCCTTGCTGCTGTCACCTATGACCTTCACAGCCGCCTCCGAATGATTCTGCAAACGCTCGATCATCGACTGAATCTCCGCCGTCGATTTCTGCGTACGCTGGGCCAGCAAGCGCACCTCATCGGCCACCACGGCAAACCCGCGACCCTGTTCACCCGCGCGCGCCGCTTCAATCGCCGCGTTCAAGGCCAGCAGGTTGGTCTGCTCGGCAATCGAGCGAATCACTTCCAGCACACTGCCAATCTGCGTGCTCTCCGCCGCCAGGGTGCGGATCACTTCCACCGCCTGATCGATCGTGCCGGAGAGCTTGTCGATCTGTTGCAGGCTACCGTCAATGTTGATCTGGCCCTGTTGCGCCTGCGCTTCGGCATCACGCATTTCGGCGGCGGCGTGTTCGGCGTTTTTCGCCACGTCCTGCACGCCGTAGGTGACTTCGTTGATCGCGGTGGCCACCAGTTCCATCTGCTGCGATTGCTGCTGGCTGCGCTGCTGCGCCTGCGAGGCATCGTTGCCCAGCTCGCTGGAAGACTGCCCCAGAGCGCTGGCCGACACCTGCAAGTCACCAATCACTCGGCGCAACTTGGCGGTGAAGGCATTGAAGTGATGGGCCAGTTCAGTGACCTCGTCCTTGCCGTGGGTATCAAGGCTGCGGGTCAGGTCGCTTTCGCCGCTGGCGATGTTGGCCATCGCATTCACGGTTTCCTGCAACGGACGGACAATGCTGCGTGCGATCAGGATCACCAGCAGCGCCATGATCAGCGCAATCGCCAGGCCGATCGCCGACGCCTTGATCATTTGTCCTTGGAATTCTGCCTGCACATCGTCGACGTAAACGCCGGAACCAATCACCCAGCCCCACGGCTCAAACAGCTTCACATACGAGGTCTTGGCAACGGGATCAGTCGCCCCCGGTTTCGGCCAGCGATAATTGACCATGCCCGCGCCTTTGGCCTTGGCGATGGCGACCATCTCGTTGAACACCGCAAAGCCGTCCGGGTCGCGGATCGCCGAAAGATTCTGGCCTTCGAGCTTGGGATTGGTCGGGTGCATGACCATCACGGGCGTGAGGTCGTTGATCCAGAAGTAGTCGCTCTGGTCATAGCGCAGGCCACGGATCGCGGTCAGCGCCTGTTTTTGCGCCGCGTCCCTGGTCAGGGTGCCGGCGGTTTCCAGGCCGTGGTAATAAGTCAGCAGGCCACTGGCGGTCTGCACCACGTGCTGGGTTTTCTGCGCCTTGGCGTGGTAGAGGTCGTCGTGGATCTGCTTGAGCATCAGCACGCCCAAGGTCAGCAACATGATCACCGCCACGATCAAGATGAGCCACAAGCGTCGGCTGATCGACACACTGCGCAAGCTGTTCATAACGCTGTCACTCCGGATTCTTGTTCTTGTAATAAACGATCGCCAGCATCCAGCCACAGCTGAGTGCCCGGGACTACCATCCAACGCGCAGAGCGCTTTTGAGGCTTGTCTGTTAGGATTTCGGCCCCGCGCGCGAAAACCTGAATCCGGTTTTGATATTTCACGGAATTTTTACCGTTTCGTGTGGATCCTGTGCGCGCGCAATCGCTACAGCTTTTACCGGCTACGCTGGACGCAGTGAACGAAAAAATACTATCGGGGCATGCCCGCGCGCATCGCTCTCTGGGGGATTGATGGATCTTTGGACCGCCTTGCAGGCACTGATTCTAGGAGTTGTAGAAGGGCTGACGGAGTTTTTGCCCATTTCGAGTACCGGACACCAGATCATCGTCGCCGACTTGCTGAACTTCGGCGGCGAACGGGCCATGGCGTTCAACATCATCATCCAGCTCGGCGCGATTCTCGCGGTGGTCTGGGAATTTCGCCGCAAGATCCTCGACGTGGTGATCGGCCTGCCGACCCAGCCGAGCGCCCGGCGTTTCACCGCCAACCTGCTGATCGCCTTTTTGCCCGCCGTGGTGCTGGGGGTGATCTTTGCCGACCTGATTCACGAATACCTGTTCAACCCGATCACCGTGGCGGCGGCGCTGGTCATCGGCGGGATCATCATGCTGTGGGCCGAACAGCGCCAGCATGAAGTGCATGCCGAAACCGTCGACGAAATCCGCTGGACCGACGCCTTGAAAATCGGCTTCGCGCAGTGCCTGGCGATGATTCCAGGCACCTCGCGTTCCGGCTCGACGATCATTGGCGGCTTGCTGTTCGGTCTGTCACGCAAGACCGCCACCGAGTTCTCGTTCTTCCTCGCCATGCCAACCATGGTCGGTGCGGCAGTGTATTCGGGGTACAAATACCGCGACCTGTTCGTGCCGGCGGATTTCCCGGTGTTCGCCATTGGTTTTGTCACGGCGTTCATCTTCGCCATGATCGCTGTGCGCGGCCTGCTCAAGTTCATTGGCAGCCACAGCTACGCAGCCTTTGCCTGGTACCGGATTGCGTTCGGCCTGTTCATTCTGGCGACCTGGCAGTTCGGCTGGGTGGACTGGTCGGCGGCCAAGGCATGAACGATTCCCGCACGCGCCGCCCTGAGGGACGACCTTCAGGCGGGCGCGTTCAGCATCTGAAATTGAAGCTTGCGGTGTTGCTGATCGTCTGCGCGCTGCCGCTGTTCGGCTCGCTGTCGATGTGGCTCAGCGGCATCTCGCGGGTGCCGCTGGCGGCGTACGGGATTGTCAGTGTGCTGGCGTTCTTTCTGTACTGGGCCGACAAACGCAAGGCCCGCGCCGATGCCTGGCGCACTCCGGAAAACATCCTGCATGCGATAGAACTGGCGGGCGGCTGGCCGGGAGCTTTGCTCGCTCAGCAGGTGTTTCGGCACAAGACGCGCAAGGTCTCATTTCAGATTCTGTTCTGGGTGATCGTGTTGTTGCATCAGGTGTTCTGGATTGACCAGATTTTTCTCGGTTCCAACCTGTTGTCTTTGATCTAAAGAACACACTTCCCCCTGTAGGAGCTGCCGAAGGCTGCGATCTTTTGGGACGCAGAGCGTCCCCGGCTGCATTCCCGCGCAGAGCGTGGGAACGATCAACGCACAATCAAAAGATCGCAGCCTTCGGCAGCTCCTACACGGGACCGGGTTTACAGCAACAGGCCGATTTGGGTTTTCTTAGGCAACTTGCTCACCACCAGTTGATGTGATCGCTGCAACAAACCCTGCAATTCCTCGGCACCCAGCGGGTAGGGCGGGTGCATGATGATCCACTGCGCCCGTGCCAGATACGGCGCCGGATGAATCCCCGGGCGGTCGCAATGGCCGAGAAACAGGTCCTTTTCGACCTTGAACGCCAGCGAATCACCACGTAATCCTTGCAAGGCAAACATCTTGTTGCCGGCAATCGAGAACACCCGTACGCCGCCCCATTTATAATCTTCCCGGGCGCCGGGCAGGGCCAGACAAAACTCGGCGACCTCGGCTTCGCTCATTCTTCCCTGTTTCATAGAAATCTATCCCCGCAGGCATTGAACGATTCGACCAAGTGATCGATCCATGCGCGCACCGCTGGCATTACCCCGCGCCGGTGCGGATACACCGCTTGCAACCAGCCGCCGGGCAATGACCATTCCGGTAGCACTTGCACCAGCGTGCCGTTACGCAATTCGGTTTCGCAGAACATCATCGGCAGCACGGTAAAGCCCTGACCGGCCAGGACGCAGGCCTTGCGCACCACGAAGTCATCAATGCCCAGCCGCGCTTCCATGCTCAGATCGACGCTCTTACCTTGTTGATCCAGCAGGCGCACATGCACCATGCGATCGGCTTCCAGCGCGCCGAGCACCGGCAGGGTTTTCAGGTCCTGCGGATGATTGATGGTCTTGCCTTGCATGAACGCCGGGCTGGCGATCACCACCGCTTGGGCCTGACGCAAGCGCCGCGTGACCAGCAACGGATCTTCATCGCCGTGATCGCGCACGCGCAAAGCGACATCGATGCCTTCTGTGACCAGATCCACTCGGCGATTGAGCAGCACGACCTCCAGCTGCACCTGCGGAAACTTGCCGAGAAAGTCGCTGATCACCGTTGGCAGCATTTCATGGGCAAGCCCGGTCGGGCACGACACCCGCAAGCGCCCGCGCGGTTCGCTGGACATGCTCGCCACCGCTTCGTCAGCCATTTCCGCTTCCAGCAACATCGCCTGACAGTGGCGCAAATAGCGTTCGCCAACGGCGGTGAGATTGAGTTGGCGAGTGGTGCGTTGTAGCAGACGCGCGCCGAGTCGGTCTTCCAGTTCGGCAATTCTTCTCGAAAGCCGTGACTTGGGAATACCGAGCAAGCGCCCGGCGGCGGCAAATCCGCCGGCTTCAACCACTTTGGCGAAATAGTAGAGATCGTTGAGGTCCTGCATGCGCGTTTCCAGTCGTTCTATCAATGGGACGAACTATCGCATTGTCGGCGACTAATCAGCCATTGGTTTGTTGCGTAGGATTGTCCCCATTCCGTCGCCGCCGGCGATTCTTTCAGGAGAACCCACATGAAACTGTTGCACATCGATTCGAGCATTCTCGGCGACAACTCGGCTTCCCGTCAGTTGAGCCGTCAAGTCGTCGACGCCTGGCAAGCTGCGGAGCCGAGCGCCGTGGTCACCTACCGCGACCTGGCCGCCGATGCGATCAGCCACTTCTCGTCGACCACGCTGGTTGCCGCCGGCACCACCGCCGAACTGCGCGACGCTGCGCAACAGCACGAAGCCGAGCTGAGCGCTTCGACCCTGGCCGAGTTCATCGCTGCTGACGCCGTGGTCATTGCCGCGCCGATGTACAACTTCACCGTGCCAACCCAGCTCAAAGCGTGGATCGACCGCGTTGCCGTGGCCGGCCAGACTTTTCGCTACACCGAAGCCGGCCCTGAAGGTCTGTGCGGCGGCAAGAAAGTGGTGATCGTGTCGACTTCCGGTGGCATCCACGCCGGTCAGGCCAGCGGCATCGCTCACGAAGAGTATCTGAAGCTGGTACTGGGCTTCCTCGGCATCACCGATATCGAAATCGTCCGCGCTGAAGGTCTGGCCTACGGCGAAGAAGTGCGCAACAACGCCATGAGCGCTGCGCAAGCGAAGATCAGCGAGCAACTGTTCGCCGCCGCATAAGGCCTGCGTAAAGAACAGCTGATGTTCAGGTAATCCCCGAAAAACTCTGTATTCTGGTTCCGCAAGGGCCGAATACGGAGTTTTTTGTTTCTGGCTATTACATAATCTGGCCCGGGTTATGCAGTTTCAGCACATCCGACGATGTGGTCCAACAGGGTAGGGCATTCATGAGGCATCTTTGTGCACTGTTGCTGATTTGCCTGCTGGCCAGCCTGAATTCAGTGCAGGCCACACCGGGGCGCCACCCTGTCTGGAGCGTCGGTTATCACGAGATGACCTTTCTCGACCCGCTCGATCTGCAACCGATGCGCGCCATCGCTTTCTACCCCTCCAGTGAACGCGAGCATATGAGTTTGCTTGAGGGTTACTCAGTCGAGGCTGGAGAGGACACCAAAGTCGCGATCGGCCGCTTTCCCATGTTGATGCTCTCCCACGGCAACACCGGTACGCCGCTGGCCCTGCATGATCTCGCCACTTCACTGGCGCGCAAAGGCTTTGTCGTGGTGGCGGTGATTCATCCCGGCGACAACTGGCGCGACCACAGCCGACTTGGCACGTTGAGCAATCTATACGGCCGGCCAATCCAGATTTCCCAAGCGATCACCGCCACCCTCGCCGACAACATGCTGGCGCCGTTCGTCAACGCTGAACAGGTCGGTGTGATCGGTTATTCGGCCGGTGGCGAGACCGCGTTGATTCTTTCCGGGGCGCAACCGGATCTGGATCGTCTGCGCCGCTATTGCCAGGAACGTCCGGACGATCACGACGCCTGCAACACCCAGGGCGAGCTGATTGTCGATCGCGATGACTTGCAGCCAGTGGCCGATCCACGGGTTCACGCGTTATTGCTGATGGCGCCGCTGAGCCTGAAGTTCGGCCGCCATACCCTCGCCGATGTGCACGTACCGGTGTTGCTCTACAGCGGCGACGGCGACAAATTGGTGGCCTTCGATAAAAACGCTGCGGCTTTGGCGCGCAAACTGCCCACCGCGCCGGACTTCAAATTGCTGGCCGGGGCAGGGCACTTCGTGTTCATGGCGCCGTGCACCGAAGAGCAGATCCGCGCCATGCCGGCGTTGTGCACCGATGCCGACGGGGTGGATCGCGAAGATATACACCGCAACCTGATCTCCGAGGCCGGACGGTTTTTTGCTCATGCACTGGGCAGATCGACACGGGCCGGGATGCAGACGGCGGATCAATAACTCAAACACCGCATTCCCCTGTGGGAGCGAGCCTGCTCGCGAAAGCGGTGAGTCAGCCAGCTCATCTTTCTCTGACACGACGCCTTCGCGAGCAGGCTCGCTCCCACGGGAAACTGAATTGTCTGCTTTCAGGAAAGTGCGCGGCGCTTGAGCAACAAGGTCAGGCCCAACCCGGTCACCGATAACAATGCCGCGCTGAAGAAAATCCACGAATAGCCCAGATTCAACGCCACCGCGCCCATCAATGGCCCGGCAATCGCCAGTGCCAGATCGAAGAACACCGCATAAGCCCCCAACCCTGAACCACGGCTGGAACTCGGCACCTGTTTGATCGCTTCCACCCCCAGAGCCGGGTACACCAGAGACAGCCCAAACCCCGCCAGCCCTGCGCCGATCAACGCATACGCAGTGGAGGGCGCCAGCCACAACATCACCAGGCCGACAGTTTCAACCGACATGCAAACGATGGCCGAGGCAAACCCGCCAAACCGGGCGATGGCCGAAATAAACAGCAATCGCGACAGAATGAAACACAGGCCAAACACAGTCAGGCAGTACGCCGCGCCGGTCCAGCCTCGGTTGAGGTAATAAAGGGTGATGAACGTCGTCAGCGTGCCGTAGCCGATCGAGGCCAGCGTCAGGCTGGTGCCGTACGGCGCAATCTTGCCGAACACCGCCCAGAACGACAGGCGCTCACCACGAATCACCGGCACCGAAGGCTTGTTGCGGATCAACCACAGCGCACCTGCCGCCAACGCCGACAGCGCGATGCCAAGGCTGACAAAGCCATATTCGGCAACCATCACCACGCCCAGCGGCGCGCCAATGGCGATCGCGCCGTAAGAGGCGATGCCGTTCCAGCCAATGGATTTCGCCGTGTGCTCGACACCGACCTGGCCCATGCACCAACTGATGGTGCCGACGCCGATCAGGCCTTGGGCAATGCCGAGCAGCAAGCGCCCGGCAATCAGGATGAACAGGCTGGTCAGCGGAAAGCTTTGCAGCAAGGTCGACAGCAACGTCAGCGCGCCACTGAGGACAATCCCCCACAAGCCATAAATGATCGCCCGCTTGGTGCCAAGGGTATCCGACATGCGCCCGGCCATTGGCCGGCTGAGCAGTGTGGCGAGGTACTGCGAACCGATCACCAAGCCGGCAATGATCGCGCTGAAACCCAGTTGCTCGTGGACATAACCGGGTAGTACCGCAATCGGCAAGCCGATGCAGAGAAAGGCAATGAAAGTGTAGAAAACGATGGAGACGATCTGCAGGGTGATCGCCAGGGAGCTTTGCGGTGGCAGTGGCTGCGCAGACATGAGCACTCGTTCGCGGGCGGCGGTGGGAGAGTTGCCGACATCATGGCGCGGGGCCGGGATAAAAGAAAGCAGGCTAACTACTTCGCCTTAATGATCGTTCCCACGCGGAGCGTGGGAACGATCAATGTGGGAGCGAGCTTGCTCGCGAATATCTGCGCACCCACAATTCCCAAACGCCGAATGCAAAAAGCCCCGTCACACGGACAGGGCTTTCAACTTGCAGCTTGCAGCTAGAAACTCGCAGCTGCTCTTAGAAAACAACGCCCTGGCTACGCAGGTAGTCGTCATAAGTGCCGCTGAAGTCAGTCACGCCATTCGGGCTCAGCTCGATGATGCGTGTGGCCAGGGACGATACGAACTCACGGTCGTGGCTGACGAAAATCAGCGTGCCCGGGTAGTTTTCCAGCGCCAGGTTCAGCGCCTCGATCGATTCCATGTCCAGGTGGTTGGTCGGTTCGTCCATGATCAGCACGTTCGGCTTTTGCAGGATCAGCTTGCCGAACAGCATGCGACCTTGCTCACCACCGGAGATGACCTTGACCGACTTGAGGATCTCGTCGTTGGAGAACAGCATCCGGCCCAAAGTACCGCGAATCATCTGCTCGCCCTGGGTCCACTGACCCATCCAGTCGAACAGGGTGACGTCGTCTTCGAAGTCGTGAGCGTGGTCCTGAGCGTAGTAGCCCAGCTCGGCGGCGTCGGTCCATTTCACGCTACCGGCATCCGGGGTCAGTTCGTTGACCAAGGTGCGCAGCAGGGTGGTCTTGCCGATACCGTTCGGGCCGATGATCGCGACGCGCTCGCCGGCTTCAACCTGGAAGCTGAAGTCCTTGAACAGTGGCTTGCCATCGAAACCCTTGGCCATTTTCTCGACCATGACCGCCTGACGGTGCAGCTTCTTGTTCTGTTCGAAACGAATGAACGGGCTGACGCGGCTGGAAGGCTTGACCTCGGCCAGCTGGATCTTGTCGATCGCCTTGGCGCGGGAGGTGGCCTGCTTGGCTTTCGAGGCGTTGGCCGAGAAGCGGCTGACGAACGATTGCAGCTCGGAGATCTGCGCTTTCTTCTTGGCGTTGTCCGACAGCAACTGCTCGCGGGACTGGGTCGCCACGGTCATGTATTCGTCGTAGTTGCCCGGGAACAGACGCAGCTCGCCGTAATCCAGGTCAGCCATGTGCGTGCACACGCTGTTCAGGAAGTGACGGTCGTGGGAGATGATGATCATCAGGCTGTTACGCTGGGTCAGGATGTTTTCCAGCCAGCGAATGGTGTTGATGTCCAGGTGGTTGGTCGGTTCGTCGAGCAACAGCACTTCCGGATCGGAGAACAGTGCCTGCGCCAGCAACACGCGCAGCTTCCAGCCTGGCGAGACTTCGCTCATCGGGCCGAAATGCTGTTCCAGCGGAATGCCCAGACCCAGCAACAATTCGCCGGCGCGGGATTCGGCGGTGTAGCCGTCCATCTCGGCGAACTCGGTTTCCAGCTCGGCAACGGCCATGCCGTCTTCTTCGGACATTTCAGCCAGCGAGTAGATGCGATCGCGCTCGGCTTTGACCTTCCACAGCTCTTCGTGACCCATGATCACGGTGTCGATCACGGTAAATTCTTCGTAGGCGAACTGATCCTGGCGCAGCTTACCCAGACGCACGTTCGGCTCGAGCATGACCTGGCCACCGGACGGATCGAGATCGCCGCCGAGGATTTTCATGAAGGTCGACTTGCCGCAACCGTTGGCACCGATCAGGCCGTAGCGATTGCCTGCGCCGAATTTGACCGAAACGTTTTCGAACAGCGGCTTGGCGCCAAACTGCATCGTGATGTTAGCTGTGGAGATCAATTACCTTACCTATCAATGGGTTAGAGCTGGTCTGTGGTGCCTGGTACAAACTTGCGTACCAATCTGGAGCTTTTCCAGCTCCCCCCAGTCTGTGCTTGAGTTGAGCCAACGCGCATAAGCCGACCGCAACTGGGGCCGTTGAAGGCAAGCTGCTGAGCGACGAGTACGGGGTTCTTGTTGGACATTGGCGCGCATTGTCGCATAACTCAGACGGCAGTTATATGGCAGGCAAACGGGCGTACGCATCGGCTCGTCCGAGAAGTCACCGATATCCGCTGATCAAAATCTCGAAAACCCGAATGAACTCACTCGGCCATTTTCACTTCGGAAAGTGGAGCAGTAGCCATTTTCGTTCAAACGAGTGAGGACCAAGCCATGCGAGCAATGACCTATCACGGCGCCCATGACGTGCGCGTCGAAACCGTACCGGACCCGAAACTTGAAGCCGCCGACGACATCATCCTGCGCGTCACCGCTACCGCCATCTGCGGATCGGACCTGCACCTGTACCGCGGCAAAATACCCACCGTCGAGCACGGCGATATCTTTGGCCATGAGTTCATGGGCATCGTCGAAGAAACCGGGCCAGCCGTTACGGCGGTGCAGCGCGGCGACCGTGTGGTGATTCCGTTCGTGATCGCCTGCGGCGATTGCTTCTTCTGTCAGCAAGAGCTTTACGCCGCCTGCGAGACCACCAATGAAGGTCCCGGCGCGGCGCTGAACAAGAAAATGATTCCGCCGCCAGCAGCGCTGTTTGGCTACAGCCGTCTGTATGGCGGAGTTCCCGGTGGCCAGGCGGAACTGGTGCGGGTACCGAAAGCCAATACCGGGCCGTTCAAGGTGCCGGGCACGCTGTCGGACGAGAAAGTGCTTTTTCTGTCTGACATCCTGCCGACTGCCTGGCAAGCCGTGATCAACGCCGGCGTCAAACAGGGTTCGAGTCTGGCGATCTACGGCGCCGGACCGGTCGGTTTGCTCACCGCAGCCTGCGCGAGAATGCTCGGTGCCGAGCTGATCTTCATGGTCGACCATCACCAGTACCGCCTCGATTATGCCCAGCGCACCTACGGCGTTATTCCGATCAACTTCGATGAAGACGATGACCCGGCCGACACCATTACCAGCCAGACTCCCGGCCATCGCGGCGTCGATGCCGTGGTCGATGCCGTCGGCCTTGAAGCCAAGGGCAGCACCACCGAAACGGTCATGGCTACACTCAAGCTTGAAGGCAGCAGCGGCAAGGCCTTACGCCAGTGCATCGCCGCTGTACGCCGTGGCGGCGTGGTCAGCGTTCCGGGCGTATATGCCGGGTTCATCCATGGTTTTATGTTCGGCGACGCTTTTGACAAGGGCCTGACCTTCAAAATGGGCCAGACTCACGTACAGCGTTTTCTGCCTGAGCTGCTTGGCTACATCGAAACCGGCAAGTTGCAGCCCGAAGCGATCATCACTCACAGGCTGTCGCTGGAGCAGGCGGCCGAGGGTTACAAGATCTTCAATAAGAAGCAGGAAGAATGCCGCAAGGTGATTCTGACCCCGGGTGGCAGCGATGTTCCGCTGGCGCAGTTGGATGAAACCACGCCGTTCGCACCGGCCACCTGAAATTGAGGAGTTTTCATGGCGCTACCGTCATCTTCGTTCGCCGCCCCCGTGCGCGCATGGCTCGTCAGCCTTTCGCGTACGGGCTGGGGAGGGCGCATTTTCTGGCTGACCCTGGTCGGTGTAACCGTGTTGCTGTTGATCAGTGGCTACACCGGTTTGGTCAGTACGGGCCGCGACACCTTGCGCCTCGCCACACTTGGCGGGCTGTCGGGTTTCGCGGCCACGGCAGTCGGTGCGTTGCTGGCCCTGGCGTTGCGCGCGATTACTTCGCGAACTCAAGACACCATGCTCGGGTTTGCGGCAGGGATGATGCTGGCAGCCAGTTCCTTTTCACTGATCCTGCCGGGCATTGCGGCGGCGAAGGAGGCGGTGAGCAGTCCCATGCTCGCCGCTGCCGTCGTTGTGGCCGGCATGGCCTTAGGCGTGGCGTTGATGGTCGGCCTCGACCGTTTCGTCCCCCACGAACATGAAAAGAGCGGCCGGCGCGGGCCTGAAGCCAAGCGCTTCAATCGGGTCTGGCTGTTCGTGTTGGCGATCACTTTGCACAACCTGCCGGAGGGCATGGCGATCGGCGTCAGCTTCGCCACCGGCGACATGAAAATCGGCTTGCCGCTGACCACTGCGATCGCCATTCAGGACATCCCCGAAGGTCTGGCCGTGGCGTTGGCGCTGCGGGTGACCGGAATTTCCGCAGTGCGTGCAGCGTTGATCGCCGCCGCTTCAGGATTGATGGAACCGTTGGGCGCGATCATCGGTTTGGGCATCACCAACAGCTTCGCGTTGGGCTTCCCGGTGGCGATGGGCCTGGCCGCTGGTGCAATGATTTTCGTGGTGTCCCATGAAGTGATTCCGGAAACTCACCGCAACGGCCACGAAACACCGGCCACGCTCGGGCTGATGCTCGGCTTCGGCGTAATGATGTTTCTCGACACGGCTTTGGGTTAGTCAACCATCCACCACTGAGCGCATCGCCCCGCACAAAAAAGGAATTTTTTTCAGCGCCAATCACTCTTTCGTTTATAGGCAATGCCAATAACGCAGGGGAATGAGTCATGTCGCTGATCGAAATCCCGACCAGGAAGTCTTCGGGTAAAACATCCACGCCGGCGGATACCGAGCGCCGGCTCTATGACCGATTGCTGGCGGAAGACTCCACGGTTGATCGCGCGGCACTGGACTTTCTGCGCCGGCAACTGAGCAAGGCGGCTGCGCTGTCTGATGATTTGCCGGCCAGCGCCGAAGAGTTGCTGCAATGGTCGGAAACCCGCTGCGCCAGCGTGGCGGCCGAATACGCCGATTATCTTGAGCAACGTCAGCAGGGCGCACCGCGCCGCTATTTCCGTAACAAATCCCACGCGTTGTATTTCATTTTGCATGTGGCACCGACCAAGGAGGTCGATGGCGCTTGGCTGGCCGGGCTGTTGCCGCAGTGGCAGGACCCGCGTATCGATGATTTACTCGATACCTATCTTGAAGAGCTGGGCGAGGGCGTGCCACGGCAGAATCATGTGGTGATCTATCGCAAGCTGCTCGCCGAGCATGACTGCTCCGATCTGAGCGGTCTTGCCGACGAGTATTTTCTGCAAGGCGCGGTGCAGTTGGCACTGGGACGTTTCGGCGGGCAGTTTTTGCCTGAAGTTATCGGTTTCAATCTCGGCTACGAACAACTGCCTCTGCATCTGCTGATCAGTGCTTATGAATTGGCAGAGCTGGGCATCGATCCGCATTATTTCCGCCTGCATGTGACCATCGACAACGCCAGTACCGGGCACGCGCGCAAGGCTGTGCAATCAATGCTCGAACTGATGCCGCTGGGTGAAGAGCGCGATGAGTTCTATCGGCGCATGGCTGTCGGTTATCGCCTCAATGACATTGGCAAGGGCACAACCGCCGTGATCACAGAGTTCGATCTGGACCACGAAGTCATCGCCATGCTTGAGCGCAAGGCTGTGTTTGGCCGGCACATGCATTCCGATTACTGCCGCATCGAAAACCGCACCATCAATCAATGGCTGGCCACGCCGGGGCAAATGGGCGAGTTTCTTTCGGCGCTGGAGCGCAAGAGCTGGATCAAGCGCGGCGAGGCGGTGGAAGAAAGTCGCTTCTGGCGGTTGATCGACGGTAGCGATGCGGCCATGTTCGGTGTGTTCAACGGCTATGAAAAACAGCTGCTGCGCGACTGGATCACTCAGGATTGCCCGGCATCGCGGCCTCGGCCTTATGTGCGCCGCGAAGCTGCGGTAGAGGAAGCCTTTGACGATGATGCCGATCTGCTGAATTTGGAAGCGGCACTGGCCGACAAACCTGCCGCCGAGCAAATGTCGTTGTTGATGCCTTGGCTGCAACCGCAGCGACACTGGCGCCCGGCCGGACTTTTCGCGACGCGTCGCTTCATCCAACTGCGCGCCCGCTTGCGTTGAAACAAGGAGGCTTCATGTCGGCACAAGAAACATCCGATAGAGCCCTGTTCGAGCTGGGCAAGCGCCTGCTCGACAGTGGTTATCACTTCATTACTCCAACGCCATTGACTCACGAACGATTTCTGCAGCGCTTTGCCACGCCTTTGGCCAAGGATCTGCGCGATGTGTTTGGTTGGTCGATGCCGTTTCCTTCAGAGCTATTTCGCGCAGAGGAACTGGCCACGCTGGAGCAGGCCGGCGTAGTCGAACGCGATGGCGCCGTGTGGCGCAGCCATGTGCGCTGGTCGACCCTGAATGACCGGTTGTTCGCCCATTCGGCGTTCCCGACGACGGCGAGTGATGCGGTGTTCTTCGGCCCCGACACTTATCGCTTCGCCCAGGCCATCGAAGCGCAATTGCAGCAACGCTTTTCGCCGATCAGACGCGCGGTGGACATCGGCTGCGGAAGCGGCGCCGGCGCGGTGGTCATGGCCAAGGCACGTCCTGATGCCGACGTGCTGGCGGTCGACATCAATCCGCGGGCGCTGCGCATGAGTGCGGTCAACGCCGAGCTGGCGGGCGCAAACAATGTGTCGGTGTATCACAGCGATCTGCTCGCCAGTGTCGAAGGGCAGTTCGATCTGATCATCGCCAATCCGCCGTACATGAACGACGAACAACAGCGCGCCTATCGCCACGGCGGCGGGGCGCTGGGTGAGGGTTTGTCGGTGCGGATCGTGCGTGAGGCGTTACCGCGTCTGGAAGTCGGCGGCACGTTGCTGGTGTACACCGGCGTGGCGATCGTCGCCGGGCAGGATCCGTTCCGCGAGGCCGTGGCGCCTCTGCTCAAGGGCGAGCGATTCGGCTGGACTTATCGCGAACTCGATCCGGATGTGTTCAGCGAGGAACTGCTCAAGCCTGAATACGAGCGCGCCGAGCGCATCGCCGTGGTCGCACTGACGGTAACCCGCGAGCAGTGACCGATAGTTGGGCCACTGCTCGCGCGGTGGCCTTCAGCGATTTCTGATGCGCGAGATCGTCAGCAGGCAAACCCCTACCAGCATCGCAGCCCCGGCCACCAGAAGCGGTGAAGGGCGAATTGGCTGCCGCGAGATACGCTCGATGCGCCCGGCGAGGGAAGCGCGCACTGGCGCAGCAGGTTCCGCCATATAAGGCGCTTCTTCAATCTCCAGCCGTAAGCCGTCCGGCATTACCAGCGTCAGCCCTTCGATCGTGCCGGCAATTCTGCCCGGATAAACCGGCTCACCGGTCGGGTCGAGCTGGTCGTAGAAGAAGATTTGCCCTTCAAGCCAGCCGATGGCGGTCTGCAACTCAGGTCCCAGGTAATACTTTCCATCGAGAAAAAAGCCAGAGAATTGCGGCGCGCGCTCGACGCTTTCAATTCGATAGCGCTGACCTGGTTTCATACCGGTTTCTGGGGCGATCATGGGGGTTCCTCCGTTATTGGTAAGCGATAGAGGAGCGCGTGCCAAGCGTGGTTCCATCGAAATGAGCAACGGGCGTTTGTATGGACTGAAGTGTGCTGGAGCTTCACACGCAAACGCGCAAGACAGTTTTTCACAGTTGAGGGTTCACTATCGGTTACGAACTGTGGCTAAAATGCGACCCTTTCACCGAGCGCCCGGAAACGGCGCGGGCCAAGGACGCGCCCTGTGCATCAAGACCGCTGCATAAGACGCTGGGCCTCAGGTCGCCACGCGCGCAGTTTGTTCACTTTTGACGTGTGACCCTTTTCCGTGAAACTCATCATTGCCGCTGTTTATGCCATCTCCATTGCTTACGTTCACTTGCGTGGGCGCGTGCGCCACAAACTGGGGCGGCAATTGAGTGACCACTCGACGTTCCTCGCGCCGATCAACTGCTTCCTCTATCTGTTTTCCAGGATGCCGAACAAGCCGTATCTGAACCCGGCAGACTTTCCCGATCTGAGCCCGTTGCAGGCGCACTGGGAAGAGATTCGCGAGGAAGGCCAGAATCTGCTGCGTGCCGGCGAGATCAAACGCTCGAATCAATACGACGATGTCGGTTTCAATTCCTTCTTCAAGACTGGCTGGAAGCGCTTCTACCTCAAGTGGTACGGCGACAGTCACCCATCGGCGATGAAGCTGTGCCCACGCACCACCGAACTGGTGCAAAGCATCGGCTCGATCAAAGCGGCGATGTTTGCCGAGCTGCCACCGGGCTCGAAACTGGTGCGCCATCGCGATCCGTATGCGGGTTCCTACCGTTATCACCTGGGCCTGGATACGCCGAACGATCCTGGCTGCTACATCAACGTCGACGGTGAGAACTATCACTGGCGCGATGGCGAAGCGGTGATGTTCGACGAGACGTTTATTCATTACGCCGAAAACACCACGGATCAGAACCGCATCATTCTGTTCTGCGACATTGAGCGTCCGTTGAAATACCGTTGGGCCGCCGCGTTCAATCGCTGGTTCAGCCGCACCGTGATGTCAGCGGCAGGCGCGCCGAATGATGCGGGGGACAAGACTGGTGGTATCAACCGCTTGTTTACCAAGATCTACAAGATCCGTTTGCGCGGCAAAGAGCTGAAGAAGCGCAACCGTACGCGGTATTACCTCGAGAAATGGGCGATTTTTGCCGCGTTGTTGGCGATCTTTATTCTGATCTGAAGGCTTGCGGCGTCAGTACCGGCCTCTTCGCGAGCAGGCTCGCGCCCACAATCTGGAATGCGTTCCCCTGTGGGAGCGAGCCTGCTCGCGAAGGCGGTTTCACTTCCAACATACCTCTATCTGGCCCAACGCTTACTCCCCAGACGCCTTCCGAGTCTTCTTCGCCGGCGCCGCCTTACTGGTTGATTTGGCCTTGGACTTGGCCGGTGCCTTGCCGCCGAGGCTGCGCTTGAGCAGTTCGGTCAAGTCGATAACATCGGCAGTCTTGCGCTCTTCCTCGCCAGTGGCGGTCTCGACGTCCTCGATCTTGCCTTCGTGGGCTTTCTTCTCGACCAGCGCCATGATCTTGTCTTCGAACTCGTCCTTGTAGTCCTCAGGCGACCACTCCGAGGTCATGTCTTCAACCAGACGTTTGGCCATGTCCAGCTCGCCCTTGGCCAGTTGCGGCTTCGTCACTTCGCTGCCCAGCGCCAGTTCATCAAGGCTGCGCACTTCCTGCGGCCAGCGCAGTTTCACCAGAACCAGCGCCGACTCCAGCGGCATCAACGCGGCCAGATATTGACGGGTATGCAGGACAACGCGGGCGAGGGCGACCTTGTTGGTTTTGCTCAGGGTTTCGCGCAGCAACGCGTAGACCTTGCCGCCGCGTTTGTCCGGTGCCAGGTAGTAGGGCGTATCGATGTTCTGCAGCGGAATCTGCTCGGCGTCGACGAAAGAGAAAATGTCGATGGTCTGCGTGGAAACGGGGTGCGCGGAGCGGATTTCTTCCTCGCTGAGCACCACATATCGGCCCTTTTCGTAGGCCACGCCTTTGACGATGTTCTCTTTGGTGACTTCCTTGCCGGTGACCTTGTTGATGCGTTTGTAGCCCACCGGGTCCATGCTGCGGCTGTCGAGCCAGTCGAAGTCCACGCCTTGGGACGACGTCGCTGAAACCAGCGCCACGGGGATGTGTACCAGTCCAAAACTGATTGCGCCTTTCCAGATTGCCCGAGCCATGACCTGTCCTCCGATTGATGATCAGGTGACCCGCGGCGCGGTGAGAAAGTTTCCGGTGATTGCGCGGCTTCCAGCGGTACGGTCAAGCCGTGTTACATGTTGTTTAAGGCGCGAGGGTTAACAAATCCGAACCCACGGCGTAGCGTGGGCTCCAAGGCTCTAGTCCACGCACATCGAGAGGTATTTCCCATGAACCGGTTTCTGCTTGGCATCGCCGTCCTTGCCCTCAGTGGCGGTCTGGTTCATGCCGATGTCGTGCTGGCGCAAAGCCCTACGGGCAACAGCAACAATCCCTACAACAGCCCGATCCGCCGGGCCAATCCCAACAGCATGCAGGGCACCCAGCCCAGCGCTCCGCCCCTTCGCGGGCCGAACACCGTTCCCGTGCCACGTCAGCCAACCGTTGAAAATCGCGGTATCGGCAATGGCCAGCCAATTCGCTCGGTGCCGAGCAATCCGCCAACCTTTATTCCCAACCCGCCCCCACGGGGCACCGGCAGCAACCGTTGAACGGCAGGACTGATGTTCTGTCAGCCTTTCACACTAACAAAAGGAATCGTGCATGTTGCGTAAAACCCTACTAGCCACCTGCTGCGCCGCCGCGCTGATCAGTGCCCCGGCATTCGCCGCCGCGCCCAAAGAGCTGAAAAGCGAACAGGGCATTCTTGAAGTCACCACCATTGCCCAAGGCCTGGAACATCCGTGGGCGCTGGCATTTCTGCCTGATCAGAAGGGCATGCTGGTGACCGAGCGCCCGGGGCATCTGCGCGTCGTCAGCAAGGACGGCAAACTGTCGGAGCCGATCAGTGGCGTGCCGCAGGTCTGGGCCAAAGGGCAGGGCGGTTTGCTCGATGCGGCGCTGTCGCCAGACTTCAAGCAGGACCGCATGGTCTATCTGTCGTATGCCGAAGGCGGTGGTGAGGGCGGCAAGGCTGGTACGGCGGTAGGGCGCGGACGGCTTTCCGATGACTTGAAGACGCTGAAGGACTTCAATGTGATCTTCCGTCAGGAACCGAAACTGTCGGTGAGCAACCACTTCGGTTCACGCCTGGTGTTCGATCGCGACGGGTATCTGTTCATCACCCTCGGCGAAAACAACGACCGCCCGACTGCGCAGGACCTCGACAAGCTGCAAGGCAAAGTCGTACGCATCTTCCCGGACGGCAAAGTGCCGGACGATAACCCTTTCATTGGCCAATCCGGTGTCCGGCCTGAAATCTGGTCCTATGGCCTGCGCAACCCGCAGGGCGCGGCGCTCAACCCGTGGACCGGCACGTTGTGGGAAAACGAGCACGGGCCACGTGGCGGCGATGAAGTGAATATCATCGAGCGCGGCAAAAACTACGGCTGGCCGTTGGCGACCCATGGCATCAATTACTCAATGCAGCCGATTCCAGAGGCCAAGGGCAAAACTGCTGAAGGCACCTTGGCGCCGCATCATGTCTGGGAAAAATCCCCCGGGGTTACCGGCATGGCGTTCTACGACGCCGATCGCTTCACCCCGTGGCAGCACAACGCGTTTATCGGCGCACTGGTGAGTCAGGAACTGATTCGCCTGCAGTTCGATGGTGACAAAGTCGTGCATGAGGAGCGTTTGCTGGGTGAGTTGAACAAGCGGATACGCGATGTGCGCCAAGGGCCGGACGGCTATCTGTATGTGCTGACGGATGAAGAAAATGGCTCGCTTTACAGACTGGGGCTGAAATAAGCCAATCGATCGTTCCCACGCTCTGCGTGGGAATGCAATCCGGGACGCTCTGCGTCCCAAAAGATCGCAGCCTTCGGCAGCTCCCCAATGAGCCGCGCCCGTCAGTCCCGCATTTGGCCGAACCGCCGCCCCATTGCCTTGTTATAGTTCGGGGCTTATTTCCCAGCCCGGTAAAGGATCACTGCCATGACTCAATACTCCGCCTTCAGCGTCGAACTGGCCGACAACATCGCCCATGTGCAGATCAATCGCCCGGAAAAGATCAACGCAATGAACGCGGCGTTCTGGAGCGAGATTGTCGAGATATTCCAATGGATCGACGATACCGACGAAGTCCGCGCGGCAGTCCTCAGCGGTAACGGCAAGCATTTTTCCTCCGGCATTGACCTGATGATGCTTGCCGGCGTCGCCAACGAGCTGGGCAAGGACGTGGGCCGCAATGCGCGCCTGTTGCGGCGCAAGATCCTCAATCTGCAAGCCTCGTTCAACGCCGTCGACAACTGCCGCAAACCGGTGCTTGCTGCGATTCAGGGCTATTGCCTGGGCGGGGCAATTGATCTGATCTCAGCCTGTGACATGCGTTATGCCGCCGAGGACGCGCAATTTTCCATCAAGGAAATTGACATCGGCATGGCCGCTGACGTCGGTACGCTGCAACGGTTGCCGCGAATCATCGGAGACGGCATGCTGCGTGAACTGGCTTACACCGGTCGCACCTTTGGCGCCGAGGAAGCGCGCAGCATGGGCCTGGTCAATCGCGTCTACAGCGACAAGGACACGCTGCTCGAAGGCGTGTTCGGCATTGCCCGCGACATCGCGGCGAAGTCGCCGATTGCCGTGACCGGCACCAAGGAAATGATCAGCTACATGCGCGACCATCGCATCGACGATGGTCTCGAATACGTTGCCACCTGGAACGCCGCCATGCTGCAATCCACCGATCTGCGCGTGGCCATGGCCGCCCACATGAGAAAACAGAAACCCGAATTTCTGGATTAAGTTAACCATGACCTCTCGCTGGACCACTGCAGTACTCGACACCGATCAACCCGGCGGCTGGGCCGTAGCGCGCAGCCCGGAAGGCTTTCTGTTCGATGACAACGGCGCGCTGTTCCCGCGCGAATGGCTCAAGCGCCAGGACCTTTCAGTCCTCGCCGAGCATGGGATTGGTCATCTGGATGGCGAGCCGGTGTATCTGCTCGAGTTGCGCAGCGTCAGCGAAGTGCCCGGATGCGGCTGGAAAGGCTTGCGGGCGTTCATGCTCGAAGGCGATCACACGCTGTACAAAGTGCTCGGTTATGCCGCACAGATCGGCACTTGGGCACGAGAGCATCGCTTCTGCGGCAACTGTGGCCAGCCGATGACACAAGTACCGCGCGAACGAGCGATGTATTGCCAGCCGTGCGAGCTGCGCAGTTATCCGCGCATTTCACCGAGCATGATCGTGCTGATCACCCGTGGCGACGAAATCCTTCTGGCACGCTCGCCGCGGTTCGTTACCGGGGTTTACAGCACGCTGGCCGGTTTCGCCGAGCCGGGGGAATCAGCCGAGGATTGCCTGATTCGCGAAGTTCGCGAGGAAGTGCAGATTGAAGTGAAGAACATCCAGTACATCGGCAGCCAGTGCTGGCCGTTCCCGCACTCGATGATGCTCGGCTTCCATGCCGAATATGCCGGTGGCGAGATTGTCTGTCAGGAAGACGAGATCGAGGACGCTCAGTGGTTCAACGTGCATGACCTGCCGCCGTTGCCGGCGTCGCGTTCGATTGCCCGTTACCTGATCGACGTCTATGTGGCGCGGCGCTTAGGCCACGCTGAACCAGTGCTGCCAGGCTAAGCGCACGGTCAAGCCGAGCACGACGGTGATGAACACCGGACGAATGAATTTGGCGCCGCCGCTGATCGCGGTACGCGCGCCAAAGAACGCTCCGACCATCACCGACAGGCCCATGCACAAGCCAATGATCCAGTCGACCTGACCGGAGAAGATGAACACCGACAGCGCCGCGATGTTGCTGACAAAGTTCATGCTGCGCGCCACGCCGCTGGCCTTGACCAGATCAATCGGGTACAGCAGCAGACTGCTGACTGTCCAGAACGCCCCCGTGCCGGGACCGGCCACGCCATCATAGAAGCCGAGGCTGAAGCCTTGGGTCGATTGCCATTTCTTTTTGATCGGCGCGTCGCTGTCCAGCGGCGCTTTCGGCGTGCCGCCAAACAGCAAATACAGGCCACAGGCGAAGACGATCACCGGCAGCATCTTGTTTAGCCACTCGGCCGGCAGGTAATGCGCAACCACCGCGCCAGTGAGCGCGCCGACCAGGGTGCCGACAATCGCGTGGGTCCACTGGCGTGGGTGGAACAGTTTGCGCTTGTAGAAGGTGAAGCTGGCGGTCGCCGAACCGAAAGTCGAACTCAGCTTGTTGGTGCCCAGCACCAGGTGCGGCGGCAGGCCCGCCGTCAGCAGCGCCGGCGTAGTCAACAGACCGCCACCGCCAGCGATGGCATCGATGAAACCGGCAAGGAAAGCAACAGCAGCCAGAATGGCCAGGGTGGTGAGGTCAACGCTGAGTTCGAAAGGCATGGATTCGGCTTATTCGGCAAGGCGCAGAACGTGGGCTGCGGGGAGGGCGGTTATGTTACCTGTATCGAACTGTTGCGGCGAGCCAGAGCATGCCGTCGTCAATTACAGTGTGGAATACATTCCTGTGTAGGAGCTGCCGAAGGCTGCGATCTTCCGGGGCGCGTGGGAACGATCAAATCAAGATCAAAAGATCGCAGCCTTCGGCAGCTCCTACACAGGGGTGGGTTGGCTTTAGAGACCGAGTTCACTCAGCCCCGGATGATCATCCGGCCGGCGGCCCAGCGGCCAGTGGAATTTGCGCTCGCTTTCCTTGATCGGCATGTCGTTGATGCAGGCATAGCGCTGGAACATCAGGCCGTTGTCGTCGAACTCCCAGTTCTCGTTACCGTACGAGCGGAACCAGTTGCCCGAATCGTCGTGCCATTCATAGGCATAACGCACGGCGATACGCGTATCGGAGTAGGCCCAGAGCTCTTTGATCAAGCGATAATCCAGTTCCTTCGCCCACTTGCGCGTCAGAAATGCCTTGGCCTCTTCGCGGTTGTTGGCGAACTCGGCGCGATTGCGCCACTTGGTATCGAGGGTATAAGCGAGCGAAACCTTTTCCGGATCACGGCTGTTCCAGCCATCCTCGGCCAGACGTACCTTCTCGATCGCTGACGCATGGTTGAATGGCGGCAATGGCGGACGTACCTGGGCTGCATTCGACATGTTCAATCTCCTGATTCATTTAATGTATGAACAACAAGTCCGGCTTATTAAGAGTTACAGGCCCAATAACTTTCGCGCCATGCATTGCGCATTATCGGCGGCACTGTGATCACCCATCACAAGCGCTACGGTAATGGCGCCTTCAATCAGGATCAGCAACTGTCTGGCCAATAGTTGCGGATCCTCGGCACCATATTCGGTACACAGCTTGCTCACGTAGTCGAGCAGCTTCTGTTTGTGTTCTTTGGCCACCAGCCGCACCGGATCCTGCGGATCGCCCGTTTCGCCGCTGGTGTTGATAAAGGCGCAGCCGCGAAAGCCTTCCGAGTCGAACCAGCCCTTGAGCACGGTAAACAGGTTGAGCAGGCGATCAACCGGGGTTTCGGCCTGATCGACAGCATGTGTGAACCAGTGCATCCAGCGAACATCGCGTCGCTGAAGCGCTGCGACAACCAGTGCGTCCTTGTCGGCAAAGTAACGGTAAATGCTTTTTCTGGAGACGCCGGCGGTCTTCACCAGAAGATCCATGCTGGTGGCAGCGATGCCACTTTTGTAGATCAACTTTTCGGTGACATCCAGAATGATGTCGCGTGTGTCATTGCTGATTGATTCGTTCATGTGGCGAACAGTAGAACGAGTGTTCTCCTTGGTCAAGCGATTTTCTTCGGCGTGTGTGAAAACGCTTTCGGGAGCAGGCTCGCTCCCACAGGGAAATGCATTTCAACGGTGGGAGCGAGCCTGCTCGCGAAGGGGCCATTACGGACACTGACAAGACCCGGCGCAGACGATGGTGTAAGCTCTCAAACTCTTCGGAATCGAACCTTGCGAGCCTTATGCCGTTGCTTTTCAAACGTTCTCTGCTGCCCAAACTGCGCAGCTTCGCGCTGACCGCCGAGGCGGTGAGCATTCTGTCCAGTGCTGCCGAATTCCGACGCTGCCTGCTCGAGCAAATCGCCGCAGCGACCCAGCGCATCTACATCGTCGCGCTGTATCTGCAGCAGGACGAAGCCGGCCAGGAAATCCTCGATGCCCTGCACGCTGCCAAACTCAAGCGTCCCGAACTGGAAATCGCCGTGGTGGTTGACTGGTTGCGCGCCCAGCGCGGCCTGATCGGCGCGGGCAAGCAGCCGGGCAACGCCGCCTGGTATCAGGACATGACCCGCACACATCAGAGCGAAGTGCCGATCTACGGCGTGCCGGTGCAGACCCGCGAGCTGTTCGGCGTGCTGCACCTCAAAGGCTTCGTGATTGACGACAAGGTGGTCTACAGCGGCGCGAGCCTCAACAACGTCTACCTGCACAAACTCGACAAGTACCGTTTCGACCGTTACCACGTGCTGCGCAGTCGCGAGCTGGCGGATTCGATGCATCACCTAGTCAAGCATGGCCTGATCGAATCGAAAGCCGTGCACCGCCTCGACCTGCCCAACCTGCCGACTACCCGCAGCCTGCGCAACGACATCGGCGATCTGCGCAGCCGTCTGAAATACGCGACTTATGACACCGGCGCCGGCAGCACCAGCCGAGAAGGTCTATCGGTCACGCCACTGCTCGGCGTCGGCAAGAACAACCCGCTGAACCGGGCGATTCTCGAGCTGATCGCCAGCGCGCAAAAGCAGCTGACCATCTGCACGCCGTACTTCAATCTGCCACTGGGTGTGATTCGTGAGATCAATCGAGCGCTGACCCGTGGCGTAAAGATCGATATCGTGGTCGGCGACAAGACCGCCAATGACTTCTACATTCCGCCGAGCGAGCCGTTCAAGGTGATCGCCGCGCTGCCGTATCTGTACGAAATCAGCCTGCGCCGCTTCGCCAAACGCCATCAGCACAGCATCGACAGTGGCCAGTTGAACCTGCACTTGTGGCGTGACGGTGACAACACCTATCACCTTAAAGGCATGTGGATCGATCAGCGCTACACCTTGCTGACCGGCAACAACCTCAACCCACGGGCGTTCCGCCTCGACCTGGAAAACGCGCTGCTGATCGAAGACCCGAAAGGCGAGTGGCTGGAGCCACGGGCGAAAGAGCTGGAAAACATCTTCCGCCATACCACGCGGATCGACAGCTTCCAGACCCTGGAAACACTGCCGGATTACCCGGCAGGGGTGGCGAAGTTTCTCAAGCGGGTGAGTCGGGTGAGGATTGAGCGGTTGCTGTACAGGATTCTCTAGAGCTGCTGAAATCGCTATCGCGGGCAAGCCCGCTCCCACAGTGTTCGATGTCGTTCACAAAGCCTATGCACACCTGGAAACCTGTGGGAGCGGGCTTGCCCGCGATGAGGCGCTGAAGATTTAATTCAGACCCAACTTCCCGCGCATCATCGACAAATCCTCTGCCAGTGTATTCACCGGCCCGACCAGCGCTTTGCGGTCGTTGTCCTTGACCTTGTCATAGGTCTCAAATCCGCCATCCGCATTCTTGTACTTGGCCAGAATCCTGTCGACCGTGGCGAGGTTCTTGTCGACTTTCGCTACGAACGCCTTGTCCTGCTGTTCGATCTGCGGGCGGAACAAGTCGACGATCTTCTTGGCGCCGTCGATATTGCCCTGGAAGTCATACAGGTCAGTGTGGCTGTAGCGGTCTTCCTCGCCGGAAATCTTCGTCGCCGCCACTTCTTCCAACAGCGCAGCAGCGCCGCCAACGACTTTTTCCGGCGGGAAGGTCAGACCGGCCACACGGGTTTGCAGATCCTGCACGTCTTTGTTCAAACCGTCGGCCAATGCGTCCAGGCCTTGGGTGGATTTCTCCGCGAACAACGAATATTCGATCCGGTGAAAGCCAGTGAAGTCCTCGGCCTTTACGCCTTTTTCGTGATCGTCGACACGCGAGTCGATGGACGCATCGAGATCGCTGAACAGCTCGGCAATCGGCTCGATCGACTCGTAATAAACCCGCGTCGGCGCGTAGAGCTTCTGCGCGGTGGCCAAGTCGCCTTTCTTCACTGCGTCGGTGAACTGCTGGGTGTGGCTGGCCAGTTCATCGAGCTTTTCGGTGACGTAAATCTTGTAGTCCGACACCGGCCCCACCAGATCCAGCGGCGCAGTCGCGGCGAACGCCGCCAGCGGGGTGTTGAGCAAACCAAGGGTCAGCAATAACGCGAGTGGCGTTTTTTTCATGGGGCGGCTCCAGTGTCGGTTGGGTGTCATGCGGTTTTGTTTTGGGAGGTGGCAGCCAGTAACGAGCGACCGATGAAATCGTCATCGCCGGTCACGCCGGGCAGGGTAAAGAAGTAACCGCCGCCGACCGGTTTGAGGTATTCCTCAAGCGGTTCGCCGTTGAGGCGGGTTTGCACGGTGATAAAGCCTTGTTCCAGGTCGGCCTGGTAGCAGATGAACAGCAGGCCCATGTCGAGCTGGCCGTTCTTGTTGACGCCGTTGGAGTAGTTGAACGGCCGCCGCAGGATCAAATTGGCCTGGGTCGCGGCGGTGCGCGGGTTGGCCAGACGAATGTGCGCATCGAGCCTGGTCAGCTTGCCGGCGGGGTCCTTGCTGTAATCCGGCACTTCGCTTTCCTTGTGGCCGCCGATGGGGGCGCCGCTGCTCTTGACCCGGCCGAGAATGCTTTCCTGCTCCTGCAACGGCGTGCGATCCCAGCGCTCGACGAAGTTGCGGATGATGCGCACCGCTTGATAACTGCCGTGGGCAGCCCAGGCCGGTTCGTCACTGTCCGGTTGTACCCAGACAATCCGCTCCATGGCCTTGGCGTCGTTGGAATCAGGGTTGGCCGAGCCATCGCGAAAACCGAGAAAGTTGCGCGCCGACTGCGCCGGTACACCAGGTTTGGCCGGGGCTTGCGGCGGGACGCTGCCTTCCTGTTTCCAGCGCACCAGCAACAGATCAGGAAGATTCTTGACGATGTCGCGCAGGGCGTGAATGTTGGTGTCGGCGGTGTTGGCGCAGAACTGCAGGCTCAGGTCGCCATGGCAGCAATCGGCGTCCAGCGCATCATTGGGAAAGCCGACCATGCGTTGCAGACGCTTGGGCTTTGCCGCCGCCAGACCGAAGCGCTCGTCGAACAGCGAATCGCCGACGGAAACGGTGATGGTCAGGTTGTCCGGGGTGACCACCGGGCCGAGGATGCCGGAGTCCAGCGGTGGCAGTTTCGGGTCGATCTGCGCGACCAGGCCGCCCTTCATCAAAAACGCGATGCGTTCGTTGAGGGTGCGGAACAGCCTCTCGAGGTCTTCGCGATCGCTGGCCAGCACATCGAACGCCACCAGCATCCCGGAGGCCGGGCGCGGGGTGACGATGCCGGCCTGGTGCACACCGTGGAAATCATGGCGGTCTTCGGTCTTGTCGCTGCTCGGCGCTTCGGTGACTTGCGCAGGCTGCGCGGCCATGGCCGGGCAGCTCAGCGCCGAGCCGGCAAGGGCGACACCGGCGGCGCCCATGCCCATCAGCACGCGACGTCGTTGCAGGTTGAGAGGTTCTGAATCGTTCATCTGTCGTGGTCTTCTGCTTACAGGCCGGAAAGGCCGAGGGCGGGGTCGATGCCATCCATTGCCGCGGCCAGAGCCTTGGCTTTGGCGGCGATCTGCTGGCGTTGCGCGGCGGTCACGGCGTCGTAACTGACGTAGCCATCGGCGGATTTGTACGCGTTGAGCTGGTTGTCGAAGTCACTCATGGCCTGGTCGATATTCGCCAACACGTCAGCGGAGGATTTGCTCAGCATCGGGCGCAACAGGTCGACGACCTTGCGCGCGGTCTGCGCGTTGGCGGCGAAACCGTTGAGATCGCTGTGGCTGTAGCGTTCTTCCTCGCCGCTGCCGGCGCGCACCTCGGCGAGGCTGTTGAGGTTGCGCACGACGATGCCCACCAGTTGCTCCGGCGGCAGTGACTGCGCGAGCAACTGTTGCTTGAGGGTGGTGACATCTGCGAGCAAGCGCTGGGCAATCGGCGTGACATCGTCGAGATTGCGCTGCTGGAACAGCGCGTATTCGAGGCGATGGAAACCGACAAAGGCCGGATCCTGCTCGCGCTTTTCGAAGTAATCGGCGCGGGCATTGATCTGATTGTCCAGCTCGGCCAGGCGCTGCGCCGCCGGCGCCAGACGCTGATAGGCAGCACGCGCCGGCAGGTACAACGCTTGCGCCTGATCGAGATTGCCACTGGCGATCGCCTGATTCAGCGCCGTCGCCGCTTTGATCAACGCGCTGCCCTGAACGGCCAGATACACGCGAAATTCCGACAGCGGCCCGACGAACGCCACCATCGACGGCTTGGCCTTGGCGGCGGCATCGGAAGCGGCCGTCGGGGTGACGTGCAAGGTGCCGCGCGGGTTGCTGAGCAAGCCGCAAGTGATCGCATAGTCGCCCGGTTGCAGGTTGGCGTTGATCACCTGGCTCAGGCCCGGCGCGATGTTTTCCCGCTCTTCGACCACCAGCACGCCGTCGAGAATTTCCCACTCGACCGCACGCTCGGAGCGGTTGACGATGCGGAAACTGGCGCGGCCGGCCGGCACCGTCAGTGCGTTCGGCTCGCAACTGTGTGGATGGATGTTGACGACGATTTCGTCGTGGTTGTGCTGACGCTTGGCGGCGGCCATGTTCGAGGCGTACCAGAACAGCCCGCCGGCGGCGATCATCAGCAGCACCGAGCCGGCCAGCGCCCAACGCAGGGCCGGAGGTGTTTGGGTAGTAGACATGAAGGGCCTTATTGGCTGGAAACGGAAGTGGTTGGCGTCGCCTGGCGAGGCGCGGGCATGAAGAACATCACCAGTGCCAGCAGCAGATAAATCAGGTACGCGCCCAAGGTGCTGACGGTCGGCGCATCCTGATAACCGAACATGCCGGCCAGCACCGAGCCCAGCGGGCCGTCCATCGGCAGCGTCGCGCTGAAGTCGAACAGCACCGTTTGCAGGTGATTCCACAGCCCGGCTTCATGCAGCGCCTGCACCGAGTTGGCGAGAATCCCGGCGGCGACCACGAGGATGAACAATCCGGTCCACTTGAAGAACGCCGAGAGATTGAGGCGCATGCTGCCGCTGTAGATCAGGAAACCGACGATCACCGCCAGGATCAGGCCGAGCAGGGCGCCAATCGGCGCGCCCGGGCCTTCGCTTTGCTGGAACACGGCGAGCAGGAAGAACACCGTCTCCAGGCCTTCGCGAGCGACGGCGAAGAAAACCATGGCGATCAATGCAATCACCTGATGCCTGGAGTGCGTCAGCGCCTGATCCAGCGAGGCTTGCAGCGAGTGCTTGATCGACCGCGCGACCTTGCGCATCCAGAACACCATCGAACTGAGAATGCCCACGGCGACCAGACCGACCACGCCTTCGAACAACTCCTGCTGCTTTTGCGGGAATTCAGCGCTCACCAACTCCAGGCCACCGCCGACCAGCAGGGCAAGGGCGGCGGCGAGGAAGACGCCGATCCATACGGCCGGCATCCATTGGCCACGGCCGGTCTGCTGCAAATAACTGGCAATGATGCCGACGATAAGCGCGGCCTCGATGCCTTCGCGCAACATGATCAAAAAGGGAACGAGCATTGGCGAGCCACAGCGATTTAGATAGGAGGCTAAGTTGTAACATAATGACACTCATTCCCAAATGGCATTCATTGACATTTAGCTGAACCTTAGCTGAACAACTGTCATTCCTGCTCGCGAATGCGGTATGCCTGTGACATTTGTTTATCTGACACACCGCGTTCGCGAGCAGGCTCGCTCCCACATTGGCCCTGCGGTGACTTCAGCAGCTGGGTTAAGATGCCCACCACCCAAAAAACAACAAGGCTCACCTCGCTCCATGGCAGAAAAAGACACCATTGCCATTCAACTGGTGCGCGAAGCGCTGCTGCAAAGTTGTGCCCCGGGCGCGGCGACGGATGAGGCGTTGAGCAAGGTCGGCATCGATCCGGCTTTGTTAGCGGCCGATGAGGGCAGGGTGCCGGCCTCGCAATACGCCAGACTCTGGCGCCTGCTGGCCAGACGCTGTGATGACGAGTTCTTCGGCATGGACCCACGCCCGCTCAAGTCCGGCAGCCTGGCGTTTCTGTGTCGCAGCGCAATGGCGCAACCGACGCTGGCGGCGGCGCTGGATACCGGCCTGACGTTCCTTTCGCTGATGCTGGAAAAACTGCCGGCGCAACTGGTGCATCAGCAGAGCCTGGCGGAAATCGTCCTGCTCGAAGACGACGCCGAACCGCGCCGCGCCTTCACCTATTTCACTTACTGGATGATCGTGCACGGCGTCGCGTGCTGGCTGGCCGGGCGGCGGATTCCGATTCTGGCGATTGAACTGCGCTGCGCCGAACCTGATTTCACTGACGACTATCGGGTGATGTTTTCGGAAAACCTGCGCTTCGAACGTCCGCGCACACGAATGATCTTTTCCGCCGATTGCCTCGATCTGCCGGTCAAGCGCAGTGCCGAAGAACTCAAGCGCTTTCTGGCCCAGGCGCCGGCGAACATTCTGGTCAAGTACCGCGACCCCGACAGCCTCGCCAGCCGGATCAAGCAGGATCTGCGGCAAGTGCCCGCCGAGCACTGGCCGGAAACCGAGGCGCTGGCCCAGCAACTGTGCATGTCCGCGTCGACATTACGCCGGCGTCTGGCCGAGGAAGGGCAGACTTATCAGGGTCTCAAGGACAGCGTGCGAAAGGAATTGGCAATCACCTGGCTGGCAGAGCCCTCGATCAGTTTCGTCGAGATTGCTGCACGGCTGGGCTTTGCGGATGCCAGTTCGTTCTACAAGGCGTTTCGCAAATGGTCCGGGTCGAACCCGGGGCATTACCGCACACTGATCCTCAATGAGGTGGTCTGACCCGACGCCTTCGCGAGCAGGCTCGCTCCCACCCAGGGCCGCGTGACCATTCCCTTAAAAGGCTTGGCCAAACCAGTCAGCCACTTTGATAACTTTGACCATTGCCCCAAGCCCCGCGCGGCGCGACTATCCCTGTGTTGTTTACGGTTCCCAGCCTAATAAAAACACCGAGGGATTCTGGCAATGCGCGATTACTTGTCTGCCACCGAACAGTTCGATTATCAGCACACCGTCGACGCGTCACTGCGCGGCACGCTTGCGGCACTCAACGCCTGCGTCGAATGTTGCGACCGCCATGCCTTGCCTGGGCGCATTGCGTTGTTCTGGGAAGGTCGCGACGGCTCAAGTGCGACTTACACCTTCACTGATCTGCAAGACAAAGCCGCGCGTTTCGCCAATTTCCTCCTGGCCCAGGGCGTGCAGAAGGGCGACAAGGTCGCCGGCCTGCTGCCGCGCAACGTCGAATTACTCATCACCGTGCTCGCCACCTGGCGCATCGGCGCGGTGTATCAGCCGCTATTCACTGCATTCGGGCCGAAAGCCCTCGAACATCGCCTGAACAGTTCCGGGGCGAAAGTCGTGGTCACCGATGCGATCAATCGCCCCAAGCTCAGTGAAGTCAGCGCCTGCCCGACCGTCGTCACCGTTGGCGGTGAGAAAGGTCAGGGCATCGTTCGTGGTGATTTCAGTTTCTGGGCTGAGCTGGCCAACCATTCCAACGTTTGCGAACCGTTGTTACTGACCGGCGAAGACCCGTTCCTGCTGATGTTCACCTCGGGCACCACGGGGCCGGCGAAGGCACTGTCAGTGCCGCTCAAAGCCATCGTCGCTTTCCAGAGCTACACCCGTGATGCGGTGGACCTGCGTCCCGAAGACGCATTCTGGAACGTCGCCGATCCGGGCTGGGCCTATGGCATCTATTTCGGCGTGACCGGGCCGTTGGCGCTGGGCCACCCGATCACCTTCTACGATGGCCCGTTCACCCTCGAAAGCACCTGCCGGGTGATCAACAAATATGGCATCACCAATCTCACCGGTTCGCCCACTGCCTATCGCTTGCTGATAGCCGGGGGAGAGGAGTTCGCCAGATCGATCAAGGGCAAACTGCGCATCGTCAGCAGCGCCGGTGAGCCGCTGAACCCGGAAGTGATCCGCTGGTTCGCCGATAACCTCGACGTGGTCATTCACGATCATTACGGCCAGACCGAACTGGGCATGGTGCTGTGCAACCACCACGGCCTTGAGCACCCGGTGCATGTCGGCGCCGCTGGTTTCGCTTCGCCGGGCCATCGCATCGTCGTGCTCGATGAGCAATACAACGAACTCGGCGTCGGTCAGCCGGGCATCCTCGCCATCGACCGCCCGCAGTCGCCGATGTGCTGGTTCGGCGGCTACGAAGGCGCGCCGACCAAGGCCTTTGTTGGCAACTACTACCTGAGCGGCGACACCGTGGAGTGGAACCCGGACGGCAGCATCAGCTTCGTCGGCCGCAGTGATGATGTGATCACCACTTCGGGCTACCGCGTCGGCCCGTTCGACGTGGAAAGTGCCCTGATCGAACACCCGGCCGTGGTCGAAGCGGCGGTCGTCGGCAAGCCCGACCCGGAACGCACTGAACTGGTCAAAGCCTTCGTCGTGCTGAGCGCGCAGTTCCGCGCCGCGCCGGAGCTGGCCGAAGAACTGCGCCAACACGTACGCAAGCGCCTGGCCGCGCATTCGTACCCGCGTGAAATCGAATTTGTCAGCGAATTGCCCAAAACCCCGAGTGGCAAATTGCAGCGCTTTATCTTGCGCAACCAGGAAATCGCCAAGGCTCAAGAGGCCGCGGCGCACAACGTTTCAGCTTGAATCCAAGGAAACACCGTCATGCAGATCGAGAACAAGGTTTTTATCGTCACCGGCGGCGCGTCAGGCCTCGGTGCCGCCAGCGCTGAATTGCTGGTCAGTGCCGGCGCCAAAGTCATGCTGGTCGACATGAACGCCGAAGCCGTCGCCGCTCAGGCTCAGCGCCTCGGTGCGCAAAGTGTAGTTGCCGACATCAGCAATGAAGCCGCCGCCGAAGCCGCTGTGCAGGCGACCGTTGCCGCATTTGGCGGCCTCAACGGCCTGATCAACTGCGCCGGCATCGTGCGTGGCGAGAAAATTCTCGGCAAGAGCGGCCCGCATGCCCTGAGCAGTTTCGCGCAAGTGATCAACGTCAACCTGATCGGCAGTTTCAACATGCTGCGCCTGGCCGCTGCGGCGATTGCCGAGAGCGAAGCCAATGCTGATGGCGAGCGTGGTGTGATCATCAACACCGCCTCGGTCGCAGCGTTCGACGGTCAGATTGGCCAGGCTGCGTACTCGGCTTCGAAAGGCGCGATCGCCAGCCTGACCCTGCCGGCCGCCCGCGAACTGGCGCGCTTCGGCATCCGCGTGATGACCATCGCACCGGGCATTTTCGAAACGCCGATGATGGCCGGCATGACCCCGGAAGTGCGCGACTCGCTGGCCGCCGGCGTGCCATTCCCGCCGCGTCTGGGCAAGCCCGCCGAATACGCCGCGCTCGTGCGCCATATCATCGAAAACAGCATGCTCAACGGCGAGGTGATCCGTCTCGACGGCGCCTTGCGCATGGCCGCCAAGTAAGGAGGATTAGTCATGACTATGTCCAATGATCCGATTGTTATCGTCAGCGCCGTCCGCACGCCGATGGGCGGTTTTCAAGGTGAACTGAAAAGCCTTACCGCACCGCAACTCGGCGCGGCGGCGATCAAGGCTGCGGTCGAACGCGCCGGTGTCGCCAGCGACGCGGTTGATGAAGTGCTGTTCGGTTGCGTACTGCCTGCCGGCCTCGGCCAGGCGCCGGCACGTCAGGCTGCGCTGGGTGCCGGGCTGGATAAATCGACGCGCTGCACCACGGTGAACAAGATGTGCGGCTCGGGCATGCAGACCACCATCATGGCCCACGACATGCTGCTTGCCGGCAGTGCCGACGTGGTGATTGCCGGCGGCATGGAAAGCATGTCCAACTCGCCGTACCTGCTCGATCGCGCCCGCGCCGGTTATCGCATGGGCCATGGCCGCGTGCTCGATTCGATGTTCCTCGACGGCCTCGAAGACGCCTACGACAAGGGCCGCCTGATGGGCACCTTCGCTGAGGATTGCGCCGAGGCCAACGGCTTCAGCCGCGAGGCGCAGGACGCTTTCGCCATTGCCTCGACCACCCGCGCGCAACAGGCGATCAAGGATGGCAGCTTCAAGGACGAAATCGTCCCGCTGACGGTGACCGTCGGCAAAGAGCAGGTGGTCATCAGCAACGATGAACAGCCGCCAAAAGCCAAACTCGACAAGGTCGCCTCGCTGAAACCGGCGTTCCGCGACGGTGGCACGGTCACCGCAGCCAACTCCAGCTCGATTTCCGACGGCGCGGCGGCGTTGGTGCTGATGCGCCAGTCCCACGCGCAGCAACTGGGCCTCAAGCCGCTGGCGGTGATTCATGGCCACGCTGCGTTCGCTGATACCCCTGGGCTGTTTCCCACCGCACCGATTGGCGCGATCAAGAAACTGGTGAAGAAGACCGGTTGGACGCTGGATCAAGTGGATCTGTTTGAAGTGAACGAAGCGTTTGCCGTGGTCGGCATGGCGGCGATGACGCACCTGGAGATTCCCCACGACAAGCTCAACGTGCATGGCGGCGCCTGCGCGCTGGGCCATCCGATCGGTGCGTCGGGGGCGCGGATTCTGGTGACGTTGCTCGCGGCGCTGCGGCAGAAACAGCTCAAGCGCGGCATTGCAGCGATCTGCATTGGCGGCGGCGAAGCCACGGCCATGGCTGTGGAATGCGTCTATTGAGGTTGACAGTTGACCTTGTGGGAGCGGGCTTGCCCGCGATGGCAATGGATCAGTCACCATCAATGTTGGATGTGACGGCCTCATCGCTGGCAAGCCAGCTCCCACAGGTTATGTGGTTGTTTGGAAGAATTAAGGAATCACCATGATCCCCAACGAAGACCAAACCCAGATCCGCGACATGGCCCGGCAGTTTGCCGAGGAGCGGCTCAAGCCGTTCGCCGCCGAGTGGGATCGCGAACACCGTTTCCCCAAGGAAGCCATCGCCGAGATGGCCGAGCTGGGCTTTTTCGGCATGCTCGTGCCGGAGCAGTGGGGCGGCTGTGACACCGGCTACCTCGCGTACGCCATGGCCCTGGAAGAAATCGCCGCCGGCGACGGTGCCTGTTCGACGATCATGAGCGTGCACAACTCGGTCGGCTGCGTGCCGATTCTCAAGTTCGGCAATGACGACCAGCGTGAACGCTTCCTCAAACCGTTGGCCAGCGGCGCCATGCTCGGTGCGTTCGCGCTGACCGAACCGCAGGCCGGTTCCGATGCCAGCAGCCTGAAAACCCGCGCCCGGCTGGACGGCGATCACTACGTGCTCAACGGTTGCAAACAGTTCATCACCTCCGGGCAGAACGCCGGCATCGTGATCGTGTTTGCCGTGACTGACCCGAGCGCCGGCAAACGCGGGATCAGCGCGTTTATCGTGCCGACCGACTCGCCCGGCTACAAAGTTGCGCGGGTCGAAGACAAACTCGGCCAGCACGCCTCCGACACCTGCCAGATTCTTTTTGAAGATGTGAAAGTGCCGGTCGCCAACCGCCTCGGCGAGGAGGGCGAAGGTTACAAGATCGCCCTGGCCAACCTAGAAGGCGGCCGCGTCGGTATCGCCTCGCAAGCTGTCGGCATGGCCCGCGCTGCGTTCGAGGCCGCGCGTGATTACGCCCGCGAGCGTGACACCTTCGGCAAGCCGATCATCGAGCATCAGGCCGTGGCGTTCCGCCTGGCGGACATGGCCACGCAAATTGCCGTCGCCCGGCAGATGGTGCATTACGCCGCAGCCTTGCGCGACAGCGGCCAACCGGCGCTGGTCGAGGCGTCGATGGCCAAGCTGTTCGCCTCGGAAATGGCCGAGAAGGTCTGTTCCATGGCCTTGCAAACCCTCGGCGGTTACGGTTACCTCAACGACTTCCCGCTGGAACGCATCTACCGCGACGTGCGCGTCTGCCAGATCTACGAAGGCACCAGCGACATTCAGCGCATGGTCATTTCGCGCAATCTCTGACAAGGAATTTTCTTCATGACTTACGAAACGATTCTGCTGGAAACCCGCGACCGCGTCGGCCTGATCACCCTCAACCGGCCGCAGGCGCTGAACGCGCTGAACGCGCAACTGGTCAGCGAAGTGAACCACGCCCTCGATACGCTGGAAGCCGATGCGCACATTGGCTGCATCGTCCTCACCGGTTCGAAAAAAGCTTTTGCCGCCGGTGCCGACATCAAGGAAATGGCTGAGCTGACCTATCCGCAGATCTACATGGACGATCTGTTCAGCGACAGCGATCGCGTTGCCAACCGACGCAAGCCGATCATCGCAGCGGTCAACGGCTTTGCCCTCGGCGGCGGTTGTGAACTGGCGCTGATGTGCGACTTCATCCTGGCGGGCGACAACGCCAAATTCGGCCAGCCGGAAATCAACCTCGGCGTGCTGCCGGGAATGGGCGGCACCCAGCGCCTGACCCGCGCCGTGGGCAAAGCCAAAGCCATGGAAATGTGCCTGAGCGGGCGCATGATCGACGCGGTAGAAGCCGAGCGTTGCGGCATCGTCGCGCGCATCGTGCCGAGCGATGAGCTGCTTGATGAAGCGCTGAAAGTCGCAGCGGTGATCGCCGGCAAGTCATTGCCGATTGCGATGATGATCAAGGAGAGCGTCAACCGCACGTTCGAGGTCAACCTGAGCGAAGGCGTGCGCTTTGAGCGACGGGTGTTCCATGCCGCGTTTGCGACGCAGGATCAGAAGGAAGGGATGGCGGCGTTTATCGCCAAGCGTGAGGCTGCATTCCAAGGCAAATAGATGCGGTGCCTAAGCTGACGCTTTCGCGAGCAGGCTCGCTCCCACAGGATCTGCGCCGTCCAATGTGGGAGCGAGCCTGCTCGCGAAGCTTTTACAGCTGATAGTTCTTCAAATCCCGCGCAATCACCATCCGCTGTATCTCGCTCGACCCTTCATAGATCTGGGTAATCCGCGCATCGCGGTAGTACTTCTCGACTGGGTAATCCTCCAGATAGCCATAGCCGCCATGGATCTGGATCGCCGACGAACACACTTTCTCGGCCATTTCCGACGCGAACAGCTTGGCCTGTGAGGCCTCGGACAAGCATGGTTTACCCGCCGTGCGCAGCCGCGCTGCATGGAGGATCAGCAACCGTGCGGCGTTGATCTGCATGTGCATGTCAGCCAGCAGATTGGCGATGCTCTGGTGCTCAATGATCGGCTTGTCGAATTGCACCCGGTCTTTCGAGTAGGCCAACGCCGCTTCAAACGCTGCCCGGGCGATACCCAATGCCTGCGCGGCGATGCCGATGCGTCCGCCTTCAAGGTTGGACAGGGCAATCGCCAGGCCCTTGCCGCGTTCGCCGAGCAGATTGGCCTCGGGGATGCTGCAGTTGTTCAGCGTCACCGCGCAGGTGTCGGAGGCGCGGATGCCCATTTTGTGTTCGGTGCGATCGACGATGAAACCCGGTGTGTCGGTCGGCACCAGAAACGCTGACAGGCCTTTTTTGCCGAGATCCGGATCGGTCACAGCGAAGACGATCGCCAGTTTCGCCCGCTTGCCATTGCTGACAAATTGCTTGGCACCGTTGATCACCCATTGGCCGTCGCGCAGTTCGGCGCGGGTGCGCAGGTTGTGCGCTTCGGAACCGGCCTGGGGTTCGGTCAGGCAGAAGCAACCGATGGTCTGCCCACTGGCCAGATCGGCCAGCCAAGTCTGTTTCTGTTCGGCGCTGCCGTAGTTGAGCACCGGCCCGCAGCCTACCGAGTTGTGGATGCTCATGAACGCGCCGGTCGCGCCGTCACCGGCAGAGATTTCCTCAACCGCCAGGGCATAGGCGACGTAATCGACGTAAGTGCCGCCCCATTCTTCCGGCACAACCATGCCGAGCAAGCCCAGCTCACCCATCTTCGCCACCAGCGCGTCGTCGATCCAGCCAGCCTTTTCCCACGCCTGGGCGTGGGGTGCGATTTCGCCACGGGCAAAATCCCGGGCCATGTCGCGGATCATCACTTGTTCTTCAGTCAGTTCGAGATCGTGCATGACTCAGCTCCCGCTCTCATCAAAACCATGGAAGAAGCTCGCAACCTGCGCAGCGTCCAGCTCAGCGACGGTCGGCGGGTTCCAGCGCGGTGACTTGTCCTTGTCGATCAGCAGGGCGCGCACGCCTTCGATCAGGTCGCCACGGGCAAACCACTGGCGGTCCAGATGCAGCTCCAGCGCAAAGCAATTCTCCAGACTCAGGTGCCTGCCGCGACGGAGCATTTCCAGGGTCACGGCCATGGCCAGCGGCGAGCGGGTTTCCAGCAGATCCGCCGTGGTGACCGCCCATTCGTGGCTGTCGGCGACAGTGACGGCGCGCAATTGCTCGATCATGCTCGGCACGTCGGGCAGGGCGAAGAAGTGGTCGATGGCCGGGCGCAGCGCCTCAAGTGGGGCATCCGGCAGGGTTTGTACAGCGTGCTTGGCCAGCAGGTTCTGCAGCGACTTGAGCGGCGTGTCCTGCCACTCCATCTGGTCGAGTTTCTCGTCGAGCAGGGCCAGTTTGCTGCTGTCCAGATACCAGTCGGCGAGGCCGCAGTACAGCGCATCGGCAGCGCGAATCTGCACGCCGCTGACGCCCAGATAAATCCCCAGTTCACCGGGAATGCGTGGCAGGAAATAGCTGCCGCCGACGTCGGGGAAATAACCGATGGCCACTTCCGGCATCGCCAGACGGCTCTTTTCGGTGACCACGCGCAGATCGGCGCCTTGCACCAGGCCCATGCCGCCGCCGAGGACGAAACCGTCCATCAGGGCCAGCACCGGTTTGCGGTAGTGATGAATCGTCAGGTCGAGGGCGTACTCCTCGACGAAGAAATCTTCGTGCAGCGTGTCGCCGCTCTTGTAGCTGTCGTACAGCGAACGAATATCACCGCCGGCGCAGAAAGCCTTTTCGCCGGCACCGCGCAATACCACGGCGTGCACATCGGCGTCAGACGCCCAGGCATCGAGCTGCTGTTGCAGCAGACGCACCATGTCCAGGGTGATTGCATTGAGGCCCGCAGGGCGGTTGAGGGTCAGGTGGCCGATATGGTTGCGCACCTCGGCCAGCACGTCGTTTGGTATGGCATCCATGGACGGGGTCCGCCGGGATGAAGCCTGAGCTGTCATCTGTAACTCCCTGCTTTTTATTGTCTTTATTCGAAAAGCCCGCGCGCGGGCGTTAGCGGATCGTAACAGTGCAAATTTGTCGTGTACAACGGGGATATGTGCAGGGGGAATCTGCGTTTTTACATGCCTCGAAATTGCGTGATTATCGGAAGGTTTCGCTGATGCTGCGGCGCTTGGCGTGCAGTTCGCTGGCGTGGATCAGCCGTTCGAGGTCTTCGGGGGTGACGTCGATGAAGGCTTCCATGTCGGCCAGCGCCAGTTTCAAGTCTTCGGCCGTAATCGCCTGGCGGTCGACCGGGACCACTGGCGGTGCCGGGTCGGCAGCGCGTTTCGGATAACGGATGCGGGTCAGGTTGTTATAGGCCAGCGCGCTGACGAGCATGCACAGGGCGCCGAGCATCACCGGCTCCATGGCTTTCCAGTCCATGGCGATGGTCGCAGGGTCGGCCAGCACCAGTGTCAACGCCAAGGCGCCGGCCGGTGGGTGCAGGCAACGCAGCCAGCACATCAGAATCACTGCCATGCCGGCGGCAAGGCAGGCGCTGCCCAGCGTACGGCCAAGCACATGGGCCACCAGCAAGGCGACCACGCCAGCACACAGGTAGCCGCCGAGAATCGACCATGGCTGGGCGAGGGCGCCGGAGGACACGGCGAACAGCAGCACCGCCGAAGCGCCGAGCGGGCCGACCAGGTGAAACGCAACGTCATGGCCGAACACCTGCGCGCACATCCACACACTGAACAGCGTGCCCAAGGCCATGCCGATCGCGGCACGGCTCCATTCAGTGGGGCGGGTGTTGATGGCAGCGGGCAACCAGCGAGCAAGCATGTAGAACTGATCCTTTACAAAATCCGGGGCAAAAAAAAGGACTTGTCCGGCATATCCGGAAAGCCCTCGAAGCGTTCCAACATTGGGGGAGGAACGCGCGTAGTTTGCCGATCAAAATCGATGCTGACAAATTCATATAAATGCAGTTTTAGTGCACTATTTTTGCATTTAAGTGGTGCGCCGCGCGCTGACGAAGCATAGATATCCACCCAGCGCCGCCAAGCCGCTCAGGGCGTAGAACATGCTCAGCGCCGGCGTGTGCATCAGCAGAAACCCGCACAGCACCGGGCTCGCCCCGCCGCCGAGTGCCGCCAGGTTCTGCGCGCCGTAGTAGCTGCCGCGCAGTGCCTCCGGGGCGAGGGTGTCGACGAAGAGGAAGTCTGCCGGGTAAATGATCATCTCTCCCAAGGTGAAGATGAACATCGCCACGCACCAGCCGAGCAGGCTGTCCGCCAAACTGAAGCCAATCAACCCGACGATGAACAGCGCAGTGCCGCCAGCAATCCAGTGACGCAGGTGTTCGCGACTGAGCCAGCGACCGACCTGGTATTGCAGCAGGATCACTGTGATTGCGTTGCAGGCGAGCAGGGCGGCCATGGTGTCCAGGGTCTGTTGCTGGGTGTGGGTGACCAGCAGGTATTGCGACAGGTACAGCGTAAAGCGCCCGTGCACCAATGTGCTGAGCAGGCAACCGAGGGTGAACAGAACCATGGTGCGGTCGTTTTTCAGGATCATCAGCGTGTTGAGGAAACTTTGCGGCGCACTGCCGGAAGTTGTCGGACTGGCATCCCGGGTCGCGCCGAGCAGCAGAAAAATACTGCCAATGGCGATCGCACCGGCAACGATGAACGGCGCGGACGGCTGCACCCCGGCAATCACCACGCCAATCATCGGGCCGACGGCGTAGCCGATATTGGTCAGCGTGTAATTGAGGGAAAACGCCTTGACCCGCTGGCCCACCGGCAGGTTTTCACTGAGGATCGCCTTGGAGCCGATGAGGAACAGCGCCGACGCGGTTTCGCTGATGATCAGCACCAGGGTGACCAGATACAGGTTCTGCGCGAAGGTCAGCAGGATCACGCCGATACCGCTGGAGAGCATGGCCACAATCAGCAACTGGCGCTTGTCCAGCTTGTCGATGATGTAGCCGCCGTACAGCGACAGCAGCGTGGCGCTGAACACGGCGATGCCGAGCAGCAAGCCGACATCCTGCGGATTGAGGCCAAGCTTGTTGCTCAGGAACAGCGTCAACAACGGACTGACCAGGGCGCGGCTGATGACCACGGTCAGCGAGCTGATCATCAACCGGCGGATGAAAGGCGAATACATGGCCACGGAAGGGGAATGTCCTTATTCGGGAAGCCTGGGGCGAAAAAGCTGACACACCATCGCCCCTTTGTAGGAGTGAGCCTGCTCGCGATTGCGGTGGATCAGTCTCTGAATGTGTCGAATGGTACACCGCTATCGCGAGCAGGCTCACTCCTACAAGGGGTTGTGTACAAACGATTATCGCTGACCACCGCAAATCCAGCGTGGGAGCGAGCCTGCTCGCGAAGGCGGCGGTTCAGTCACCTCCGATGTCGCTGACATACCGTATTCGCGAGCAGGCTCGCTCCCACAAGGTCAATTCAGGCTACATCAGACGCCGCCGGCCTGTGCCGCAAGGTGATCGGCAACTTGCACGATTCACCGCGCCCCATCGGGAAATACTGGAAACCATTGCGCGCCAGGCGTCCGGCGTCGTACAGGTTGCGGCCGTCAAAGATGACCGGGCTGTTGAGGCGCTGTTTGATCAGCTCGAAATCCGGGGCTTTGAACTGTTGCCATTCGGTGCAGATGATCAGCGCATCGGCGCCGGCCAGTACCGATTCCGGCGTGCCCATCAGCATCAGTTTTGATTCGTTTGGATAGAGACTCTGGGTTTCCACCATGGCCTCCGGATCAAACGCGCGCACGCTGGCCCCGGCAGCCCATAAATCTTCGAGCAGAACCCGGCTCGGTGCGTCGCGCATGTCGTCGGTGTTGGGTTTGAACGCCAGGCCCCACAGGGCAAAGGTCCTGCCGCGCAAATCGCCCCGGTAGAACGCGTTGATGCGTTCAAACAGCTTGTGCTTCTGCCGCTGGTTGATCGCCTCAACCGCTTGCAGCAGATCACTGGAGCAATGCGCCTGTTCGGCACTGTGAATCAAGGCGCGCATGTCTTTGGGAAAACACGAACCGCCGTAGCCGCAACCCGGATAGATAAAGTGATAGCCAATCCGCGTATCGGCACCGATGCCCTGGCGCACTGATTCGATGTCCGCGCCGAGGTGCTCGGCGAGTTCGGCGATCTGGTTGATGAAACTGATCTTGGTCGCCAGCATGCAGTTGGCGGCGTATTTGGTCAGCTCGGCGCTGCGCAGGTCCATGAACAGGATGCGGTCATGGTTGCGGTTGAATGGCGCGTACAGATCGCGCATCACATCGCGCACTTCCGCGCCTTCGCAACCGATGACGATACGATCCGGCCGCCGGCAATCAGCAACCGCTGAACCTTCCTTGAGAAATTCCGGGTTGGAGACGATATCAAACTGCAGCAGGCGGCCAATCTTGATCAGGGCCTTTTCGATGTGGCTGCTCAAAGCGTCACCCGTGCCCACCGGCACCGTGGATTTTTCCACCACGATCAACGGCTGCTGGCGATGCCGGGCAATCGCGTCGCCGACCGACAACACGTAGCGCAGGTCCGCCGAGCCGTCCTCCCGTGACGGCGTGCCCACCGCGATGAACGCAACCCGCCCATGCAACACCGCAAACCGCTCATCAGTGGTGAATTGCAGGCGCTGCGAATCCAGGCCCTCACGCACCAGGCTAGCCAGCCCCGGCTCGAAAATACTGACGTGGCCCTGGCGTAACTGCTCGATCTTCTGCGCGTCGACATCCATGCACACCACGTCGTGACCAACCTCGGCCAGCACCGCCGCTTGCACCAGACCGACGTAACCACTGCCAAACACCGTGATCTTCATGCCGCACTCCTGTTCGCAGTCCCTGCATTGAACATAAGAGCGCGATGTTTCAGTTCGCCTACCGTGCAGATAAAGCCGCAAACAGACCGTTCGGGGAATGCCCGATTGACTTTTACGGCCTCGAACGGCAGGTTGTCGGCCTTTCGCGGCAACCCCTGTCATTGAGTCACGCCGTTTTTTTGCGTTTCATTTCATGCATTTATTGTTTTTGTTGAATCGTTTTTTATTTCAAGGCCGTTTCGTTTGAGTGATTTGTCGAGTACCCAACCTGCACCGTCCACCAGCAATCCGCTGACCGTTTACCTGGCGCGACTGGCACCTTCCAGCCAGTTGACCATGCGCTATGTGCTGCAAGATGCCGCTGACCGCCTCGGTTTCGAGGACGTCGATATCGAAGATATCCCGTGGCACGGTCTGCAACCGGAAGACGTGGTGGCGCTGGTCGCCGCTTTGCGTGCCGACGGTTATGCACCGAACACCTCGTCGCTTTACGTCAACGCCGTGCGCGGGGTGATGAACGAGGCGTGGCGCATGAGCCTGATCAGCCAGGATCACCTGTTGAAGATGCGTTCGGTCAAGGGCATAGCCGGCACGCGGCTGTCCCAAGGGCGCAACCTCAAGCGCACGCTGATCCACGAACTGATGGAAGTCTGCGCTGCCGACCCGCGCCCGCAGGGTTTGCGTGATGCGGCGGTGATTGCGTTGCTGTACGGCACCGGCATGCGCAAGTCGGAATCGGTGGATCTGGATCTGAGTCAGGTCGACTTCAACGAACGCAGCCTGACCGTCACCGGCAAGGGCAACAAACAGCTGATCAAGTACGCGCCGGCCTGGGCCTTTGCCAAGCTCGACGCCTGGCTGGAACTGCGTCATTCACAGCTCAAGGAAGGCGAGAGCGACGATGCATTCCTGTTCAATCGCATTCGCCGGGGCAGCCACATCACCCGCGAGCGCATCACCAAACACGCGATTTACTACATCGCCCGCCAGCGCGGTACGCAGGTCGGGGTAAAAATCATGCCCCACGATTTTCGGCGTTCATTCATCACCCGGGTGATCGAAGAGCACGACCTGTCGATCGCGCAGAAACTGGCGCATCACAGCAATATCCAGACGACCGCCAACTACGATGTGCGCGATGACAACGAGCGGCGGCGGGCGGTGGATCGCTTCGATTTGTGACGCGATTAGCCCGATGAAGGGCAATTGCGCGCGGTCGTCGCAGCCTGAGTGATTTGTGCAGCAAGCCGTTTGACGTTGTTCTGTTGCGCAGTCACCAGCTCGTCGATGCTTGGCCCTGAAGGCGTCTGCAACACCGAGCGACAGGTCAGTAGCGCCGCGTCTTCAGCACCCAGCGGGCGCACTCGCCATTTCACATCGATCAAGGCGTACTGGCCGGGAATCGAATCGAAGCGCTGCACGTCGATACGCACGGAGGCGCGCTGCTGGCCGACACCGCTGCTCAATTGATCGATCAGCGCGCCGCGCAACTCATCGGCAAGAGTGGCGCTCCACCAATCGGTTTCCAGAATCGCCACGCCACTATTGCCCTGGCGAATCACAATCTGCGCGCGATCGACCTGTGGCGGCACGCTGATGCTTTCAATGGCGATGTCGGCACCGTTGCGGCTGGCACCCGGTTGCGCCGGGGTCAGTGTGTGAAAGCTGATCGGGTCGCTACGGCACGCAGTCAGCAGCACGAAGGCAGCGAGCACGGTGATCTTCAACGGTAAAGCCATGGATGCAGCTCCTGTGCTCAATTGCGTGGCGGTCCTTTGAGGTCCAGCGGCGCGGCGTTGTCGGGACGCCCGCGAATCAGCGACTCAGGGTGGCGACCGAGGTAATCCGACAGCTCTCGCAACGAGCGCGACATGCGCCCGAGTTCGTCGAGGGTCTCGGTGAGTTGCTCACGTTGCGGCGAATCCTCGGCGAGGGTCGAATTGGCCGACTGCAAGGTCTTGCTGACATCGGCGAGGGTGCTCTGTACACCCGGCAGAGTCCTGGCGTTGAACTGCTTCAGGCCCTTGCGCAGCTCGACTAGATTGCCGTCGAGGTTGCTGGCGATGCGTTCAACCGGCAATGCGTTGATCTTGTTGACCATCGCCTCGAGTTTTTCCTGCAACTGTTCGAGGCTGCCAGGGACGGTCGGAATGGTGACCGGCCGTGCCTTAGGGTCGAACGCGACTTTCGGCGCTTTGGGGTAGAAATCCAGCGAGATATACAACTGACCGGTGAGCAGGTTGCCATTGCGGGCCTGGGCGCGCAGGCCATTTTCAATGAACGTGCCGATCAGGCGCGCGCCGGTGGCCTCGTCGTTTTCGTCGCCATGGTAGGTCTTGAGAATCTTCGCGTGGGCACGGCCGAGTCGCTGCGGATAAATGACGATGCCGACATTCACCGGAAAGGTGCGCTTGACCTCGTCAAAGTCGAGATTGACCGCCACCACCCGGCCGATTTCGATACCGAGAAACTCGACAGGCGCATCCACCTTGAGGCCGCGCAACGCCTGATCAAACCGCAGCGCCAGATATTGCGCCTTGCCGTCGGGCGGGGCGAGGGCGGCGGTCTGGTTGGCAAACAGCTCGAAACTCTTGTCGTCGCTGGCCGGCTTATCGTCGGGGCTGTAGTCCGGGGCGCGGAAAGCGATGCCGCCCACCAGCAGGGTCGACAGCGATTCGGTTTTCACCGCAAAGCCGTTGGCGCCGACATTGATGTCGATGCCACTGGCGTTCCAGAAGCGGGTGTTTTCGGTGACGTAGGCGTCGTTCGGCGAATGCACGAAGACTTCGATGTTGACGCCTTTGCCGTCCGGGTCCAGCGCGTAGGACACAACCTGGCCAACCGGAATCTTGCGGTAATAAACGGGGGAGCCGATGTCCAGCGAGCCAAGGTCTGCGGTGTGCAGCGTAAAGCGTTTGCCCGGTTCGCCGTAGGTGATCGGCGGCGGGTTCTCCAGACCTTTGAAGTTTTTTGAGCGGGTATTGGCCTGACCTATGTCGGCACCGATGTAGTCACCCGACAGCAGCGTATCGATGCCCGATACACCGCCGGCGCCGATACGCGGACGCACCACCCAGAATTGCGAGTCCTCGCGGGTAAAGGCTTCGGCTTGCTTGGCGAGTTTGATCGTGGCGTTGACGTGTCTATGGTCGTTGGCCAGTTCGACGTCGGAGACATGGCCGATGACCACGTTGCGGTATCTGACTTCGGTCTTGTTAGCGGTCAGGCCATCGCCGGTCTTGAAGGTAACGGTGATGACCGGGCCTTCCTGAAGGATGTTGTGAATCACCAGCGAAATCCCGACCAGCACCGCCACAATCGGCACGATCCATACCAGTGAAATCGCGAAACGGCGGGTTTTGATCGGCGCTTGACCGGGTGCTAGCGGCTCATCGCTGGCTGACGACTTCATCCATGTCCTCCTCAATTTATCGGGCACTGAGCGTCAGGAACGCAAAAGCACCTCATCAATATAGAAGTGCTTGGCGATAGAGCAAATGTGTATAGCTGGCGTGGGACGCGATTGCGGTGCAAGGAGTTGCCGAAGGCTGCGACCTGATCGTTCCCATGCTCTGCGTGGGAATGCAGCCCGGGACGCTCTGCGTCCCAAGATCGCAGCCTTCGGCAGCTCCTACAGGGGCCAGAATCTTGGCGGGCTCAGCCGAGCATTTCGCGCAGGCGATACCAGAACATGCCCAGCGCCAGCAGCGGCGAACGCAAGGCCGGGCCACCGGGGAAGGTCATGTGCGGCACGCCGCTGAACACGTCCATGCCCTGGCTGTGCCCGGCATGAATGGCTTCGCCCAACAGTTTCGCGCACCAATGGGTGACGTTGAGGCCATGGCCGGAATAACCCTGCGCGTAAAACACGTTCGGGTGCTGTTTGAGTCGGCCAACCTGGGGGAAGCGATTGGCGGTAATGCCGATCTTGCCGCCCCATTGGTAGTCGATGTGCACATCGGCCAGTTGCGGGAACACCTTGAGCATTTTCGGGCGCATATAGGCGGCGATGTCCGCCGGATCGCGCCCGGAATAATGACAAGCGCCGCCAAACAGCAACCGTCGATCAGACGAGAGTCGGTAATAGTCCAGCCCGACTTTTTGATCGCACAGCGCTAGGTTCTGCGGAATCAACTGGGCGGCGCGGCTTTCGTCCAACGGCTCGGTGGCAATGATGTAACTGCCAGCGGGCAGAACTTTGCCGCTGAGTTTCGGCTCGAGGTCATCCAGATGCGCGTTGCAACCAAGCACCAGGCTGCCGGCGCGCACTGAACCCGTGGCGCAGCGCACCTCGACGGTCGGGCCATGGAAGATTTCCAGCACCGGACTCTGCTCAAAGATACGCATGCCCAGCGCTGCCGCGAGACGCGCTTCGCCCTGGACCAGATCCAGCGGATGCAAATGGCCCGAACCCATGTCGATCAATCCGCCGGCGTACACTCCGGCGTCGACCACTTGCTCACGGATCTGCTGCGGGCCGACCAGCCTGGTTTGGTGGGCATACTCGAGTTCGGCGAGACTGGCCTGTTCCTGCTTGAACGCGGCGAATTGCGCGGCGGTGTTGGCCAGTTCGCAAAAGCCCCAGCGCAGATCACAGTCGATGGCGTTTTCAGTGATGCGCTGGCGCACCAGCTCCACCGAATCGATACCGGCGCGCTGCAGATAGCGCACGCCGTCCTGGCCAACGTAACGGGCGAAACCCTCGACTTCATGGCCGATACCGCGAATCAGCTGACCGCCATTGCGCCCGCTGGCGCCCCAGCCGATACGTCGCGCCTCGAGCAACACCACCGACAGACCGCGCTGGGCCAGCTCAATCGCGGTATTGACGCCAGTGAAGCCGCCACCGATTACGCAGACGTCGGCAAGCAAATCACCATCCAGCGCAGGGTAGGGCGTGCTCGCCCGCGCAGAAGCGGCGTAATAAGAGCCGGTGTGTTGTGCGCTGTGCTGATTCATTTGTTCGACTTCACTTTGCTCCACGACCGGGTCATCAGACGCATGATCGCCTGGGGCGGGGTCGAGGAAATGTAGAGTTTGTCGAGCACCGACTGCGGCGGATAAACCTCAGGGTTGTTGACCAGTTCCTGATCCATGAACGGCTTGGCCGCCGGGTTCGGATTGGCGTAGCCGACGGTGGCGCTGACTTTGGCGATCACTTGCGGATCGAGCAGGTAGTTGATGAAGGCGTGCGCCTCTTTGGCGTTGCTCGCATCGGCTGGGATCGCCAGCAGATCGAACCACAGGTTGGCGCCTTCCTTGGGGATGGCGTAAGCGATATTCACATCGTTCTTGGCTTCCTTGGCGCGGTTGGCTGCCTGGAACACATCGCCGGAGTAACCGAACGCAACGCAGATGTCGCCATTGGCCAGGTCCGACACATACTTGGAAGAATGGAAATAGGTGATGTACGGGCGGATGCTCAGCAGCTTGGCTTCGGCCTTTTTGTAGTCTTCAGGGTTTTCACTGCGCGGGTCCATGCCCATGTAGTTGAGGATGGCCGGGAAGACTTCGTCGGCGGAGTCCATCATCGACACGCCGCACTGGCTGAGCTTCTTCAGATTTTCGGGTTCGAACAGCACGGCCCAGGAGTCGATGTGGTCGATGCCGAGCACTTGCTTGACCTTGTCGACGTTGTAACCGATGCCGTTGGTGCCCCACAGATAGGGAACCGAGTGCGCATTGCCGGGATCATTTTTCTCAAGCAATTCAAGCAGTTTTGGGTCCAAGTTCTTCCAGTTTGGTAACTGTGAACGATCGAGCTTCATGAACGCCCCGGCCTTCACCTGGCGGGCGAGGAAGTGGTTGGACGGCACTACCACGTCGTATCCGGTGCGACCGGCGAGGAGTTTGCCTTCAAGGGTTTCGTTGGAGTCGAAGACGTCGTAGATCACCTTGATCCCGGTCTTGCTCTGGAAGTCGGCGAGGGTGGTTTCGCCGATGTAGTCGGTCCAGTTGTAGACACTGACCTGGGGCTCGGCGTGGGCTACGGCACTGAACAGCACGCTCAGCGCGACCGGGAGTACGGATTTCAATAGACGCATATCGACACCTCTTCTTGTAATGATCGTTCCCACGCTCTGCGTGGGAATGCCGCAACGGACGCTCCGCGTTCGGCTTTGGATGGGACGCAGAGCGTCCCGGGATGCATTCCCACGCGGGAGCGTGGGAACGATCGACTGTGCGGCCGTCTTCGCGAGCAGGCTCGCTCCCACAGGGACGGGCGCGGGGTCAGACGCTGAGCAGCAGGAACTCCCGCTCCCAGGAGCTGATCACGCGCTTGAAGTTTTCATGCTCGGCGCGTTTGACCGCGACATAACCGCGGACGAACTTGCTGCCCAGGTACTCGGCGACCTTCGGGCACTCTTCCATCTGCGTCAGGGCTTCTTCGATGGTGATGGGCAGGCGCAGATTTCGCCGTTCGTAGGCCCGGCCTTCGACCGCCGCGCTCGGCTCGATCTTCTCGACCATGCCGATGTAGCCGCACAGCAGGCTTGCGGCAATCGCCAGATACGGGTTGGCGTCGGCGCCGGGCAAGCGGTTCTCCACGCGCATCGATTCCGGCCCCGATGTCGGCACACGAAGGCCGACGGTGCGGTTCTCCTCGCCCCATTCGACGTTGACCGGTGCCGAGGTGTCCGGCAGGAAGCGGCGGAACGAATTGACGTTCGGCGCGAACATCGGCAGGACTTTCGGGATGTACTTCTGCAAGCCACCGATGTGATGACGGAACAGCTCGCTCATGTTGCCCTCGGCATCGGCGAAGATCGGCTGGCCCGTCGCGATCTCGACCACGCTCTGGTGCAGATGCATGGCGCTGCCAGGCTCGTCGCCGATCGGCTTGGCCATGAACGTCGCGGTGACGTTGTGCTTGAGCGCCGCTTCGCGCAGAGTGCGCTTGAACACGGTGATCTGGTCGGCCAGATCCAGCGCATCGCCATGACGGAAGTTGATTTCCATCTGCGCCGGGCCGTCTTCGTGGATCAACGTGTCGAGATCCAGGCCTTGCAGTTCGCACCAGTCGTAGACGTCTTCGAACAGCGGATCGAATTCGTTGGCGGCATCGATCGAGAACGACTGGCGCCCGCTTTCCGCACGGCCCGAACGACCCAGTGGTGCCTTGAGCGGCAGGTCCGGATCTTCACAGCGCTGGGTCAGGTAGAACTCCATTTCCGGCGCGACAATCGGCTTCCAGCCCTTGTCGGTGTAGAGCTGCAGGACTTTCTTCAGCACGTTGCGCGGCGACAGTTCGATCGGATTGCCAAACTTGTCGAAGGTGTCGTGGATGACGATGGCGGTCGGCTCGATGGCCCACGGGATGACATACACGGCGTCGGAAACCGGCTTGCAGACCATGTCGATGTCAGCCGGGTCGAGCAGGTCGTAGTAGATGTCGTCGTCGACAAAATCCCCGGTTACCGTTTGCAGCAGCACGCTTTCCGGCAGGCGCATGCCGCGCTCATGCAGAAACTTGTTGGTCGGTGCAATCTTGCCGCGGGCGATGCCGGTCAGGTCGCTGACCACGCATTCGACTTCGGTAATCTTGTGATCTTTCAGCCAGGTGAACAGCTGATCGAAAGGGGCGTTCATAAAGACCTCGTTATTGGTTTTGTAGACGCCGGGGAGGGCGGGTTTCATCTTCCGCCCCTTCCCCTGTGGCGCGTTGGCGACTATCTTGGGCGCGGCTTGCGATTCCATCTATCCACTTTCAGCAGCACCAAAGCGCACCAAAAGAGTGCGCAAGGTCACCCCATGACAACGTGCAATCCGCTTCAGGTTCAAGCGTTCAACACCGCCGACGTGGCCGAGCAAATCCGCGCGACACCGGGCTGGGTCCAGCATTACCAGCAGATGTCGCCGGGACATTTCGCCGGGCAGATTCGCTATCTCGATCTGCAGGGCGTCGAGGTTTACGAAGAACAGATGAACACCCGGGTCGAGCAGAATTTCAGTGCGCCATCCGGTGCTCTGGCGTTCTGTTTCGATCGCAGCGACAACGCGCTGTACCTGCTCAACGAAGAGAGCCGCAACATCTGGATCACCCCGGAGAACTACCGGGAAATCGCTGTGGTGTTCGGTCCGGATTTCGTCCGCGAGCATGGTTTGCAAGTGGCAAAGCTCGAGGGTTTGTTCATGGCGCCGCTGAACTGCGGCCAGAACGCTTTGTTCAGCGGCTGGTTAAGCTCGATTCTCACGAAGTTGTCGCAAGCTGCTGATCCACTTGATAAAGATCGTCTGACTCAACAGTTGCTTGAGGACTGCCTGTTTATCCTTGATAACGCTCACACCAGCCTTGATCGCAGCGGATTGCAGCGACGCAACAACGAACGCCAGATCATCAAAAGAGTAGGGGAGTGGGCGGCTGATTCGCCGGAAGACACGGTTAATCTGCTCGAACTTTCTCACGTTGCCGGCGTGCCGCTGCGCCAGTTGCAACAGGCTTTCAAGGCCTACACCGGGATGACCCCGAGCCACTGGTTACGGCTGAGGCGGCTAAACAGTGCGCACCGTGAATTGCTCAAGCGCAGGCCCACGGAAACCACCGTTGCGGAAGTGGCGATGCGCTGGTCGTTCTGGCATCTGGGGCGGTTTTCCAGCAGTTACCGCGCGCTGTTCAAGGAGCTGCCGAGCGAAACGCTCAAGCGCTGAGCAGAAAAAGGCTTTGTGTCCATCGAGAAGTTAAATAGAATCAGTCTCATTTGAATCTACCTTCGCGCAGGGTCTCTTGAGATGATTGAAGCCACGTCACCGTCGGAGCAGAGCCTGCAACAGTTGTATCGCGAGCACCGTGGCTGGCTGGAAACCTGGCTGCGCCGGCGCATGGGCAATGCGTGGGATGCGGCGGACCTCAGTCAGGACACCTTTCTGCGCGTCCTGAGCAACGCGCCGCCACTGGCCGAGTTGCGCGAGCCGCGCGCGTATTTGCTCACCGTCGGCAAACGCCTGCTGAGCAATTTCTACACGCGGCGCCATCTGGAAAAAGCCTACCTCGACGCCTTGGCGCATTTGCCAGAAGCGTGCGCACCGTCGCCGGAACAGCGCTGGTTGCTGCTGGAAACCTTGCAGGCGCTGGATGAATTGCTAGATGGCTTGCCGCGTGCGGTGCGTCGGGCATTTCTTTGGAGTCAACTCGAGGGCCTCGGCTATCGCGAGATCGCCGAGCGTTTACGGGTTTCTGAGCGCACGGTGAAACGCTACATGGCCCAGGCGTACGAGCATTGCTTGCTGGTGGATCTGTGATGCGCGTTGCCCCCAGCGAGGAAACGCGGGAAGTGGCGCGGGCCGCAGCGCAATGGCTGGCACTGCTCGAGTCAGGCGCTGCCAGTGATGAAGATCACGCCCGATTGCAGCATTGGCGCGCCAGTGACAGTCGCCACGAGAACGCTTGGCAGAAAATCCAGCAGCTTCGCCAGCGTTTCGCAGGTTTGCCGCCGACACTGGCCATGGCCACCCTGGATCGGCCGGATCCGGCGCGGCGCGCGGTACTCAAGCGTGCCTTGGGCGTGGCGGCGCTGGTGCCGGCGGCGTGGTTGATCAGTCGGGAGCTGCCGCTGGAGGCCTGGCGCGCCGATTTGCACACCAGCACTGGCGAGCGGCGCAAAGTGCAGTTGGCCCAGGATTCTTCATTGCAACTCAACACCGACAGCGCGGTGAATGTCGATCTGCCTGCACGTCAGCTGACAATGATTCGTGGCGAGATGACGCTCAACGTGGCGGGCGATTCAGCCTTTATCGTCAACGCGCCTTATGGGCGGATGATCGTCAATCACAGCGACATCTCGGTGCGCCTCAATGCACGCGATTGCCAGGTCTGCGTGCTGCGCGGTTCGGTGCAATTGCAGCCGCTGCACGGCCCGGCGCTGGTATTGCAGCAGGGCCAGCAAGTCAGCCTGCAAGCTTCGGGCGCGGGGGCAGTGACGGCATTCGATGCGTTGATGCCCGGTTGGCGCGACGGTGTGCTGATGGCGCAAAACCAGCCGCTAGGTGATTTCCTTCGCGAGCTGAGTCGCTACCGCTCGGGCGTGCTGCGCTGGGATCCGGCGCTGGAATCGCTGCGCATCACCGGCAGTTTCCGCCTCGACGATACCGATCAAGTGCTGGCACTGCTGGCAGCCAGTTTGCCCGTCGATGTGCACACGCGAACGCGATTTTGGGTGTCACTGGTGCCGCGCGCAGAAAAAACTGGCTGAAGCCTGTCCCTTTTTTTCGCCTCGCTGGTCATTCCAGGCAAGTGAACAAAATCGAGAGCTTCTTCCAATGCCCGCAGTATTTCCAGGTCGTTTGCGTCCGTTGTTGCAGTTGAGCCTTTTGCTGAGCCTGAGTGCCAGCCCCGTGTTGATCCAATCGAGCTGGGCCGACGATGGCAGCCGCCGCAGTTATCAGGTGCCGGCCGGTAGCCTGAGTGCCGCGCTGACGCGGTTCGCCGGTCTCGCTGGGGTCAATCTTTCGGTGGATCCGGCGCTGGTCAGCGGCCGCAACAGCAGTGGATTGTCCGGCGAGTTCGGTGTGGAGGAGGGGTTTAGTCGGTTGTTGCTGGGCTCCGGTTTGCAGCTGCAACCGGTCGGTGATCAGGCTTATACGCTAGTGCCCGCAGCAGAAGGCAGCACCTTGCAGCTTGCGCCGACATCGATTTTCGGCGCGAGCGGTTCAGCGGATGCCGACGTGTTTGCTGGCGGTCAGATCGCGCGGCGGGGGTCGCAAGGGCTGTTGGGCTCCAGGGATTTCATGGAAACCCCGTTCAGCATGACCACCTACACCAGCGAAACGGTGAAAAACCAACAGGCGCGCACGCTCGGCGATCTGATCAGTACCGACCCTTCGGTACGCGCCACCAACCCGGCCGGTGGCCGCTACGAGCAATTCACCATCCGTGGTTTCAGCCTGTTCAATAGTGACGTTGCCTACAACGGCCTATACGGTGTGTTGCCGACTTACACCATCGACATGGAAATGGCCGATCGCGTCGACATCCTCAAAGGCCCGAGCCAATTGATCAACGGGATTTCGCCTCGGGGCAGCGTAGGAGGGGGGATCAACGTCGTGCCGAAGCGCGCGACCGACAAGCCGATCACCTCGCTGACGGCCAACTACGCCTCGAACAATCAAGTCGGCGGCGCGGTGGATGTCGGAAGGCGTTTTGGCGAAGACAATCAGTTCGGCCTGCGCTTCAACGGGGTCAAACAGTCCGGTGATACCGAATGGGATCATCAGAGTGTCGATCGCGACATGGCAGTACTCGGTCTGGATTTCCGTGGAGATCGCTTGCGACTTTCCACTGATATTGGCCACACCGAACGCGACACCGACGCACCGCAGGAACGCGTGCAAGTCGCCGCCAATGCCAAAGTGCCAAACGCCAATGATGTGCGCGATAACTATGCGCAACCCTGGAGCCGGGCGCGCACCAAAGACACTTTCGGCACGGTCAACGGCGAGTTCGATGTCAGCGATTCGGTCATGCTGTATGGCGGCGTCGGCGCACGCAAAAGCAATCACGACTTCTTGCGCCATGCCGTTTCGGTGAGCAACGACGCCGGTGATTTCAGCGTTCAGCCGCGCGACTTCACTCGCGACGAGAACGTCCGCACGGCTACCGCTGGCGTTCGTAACTGGTTCCAGACCGGGCCGGTCAGCCATGAAGTGAACCTGGCGGCCAACTACTTTTATATGGACTTCGAAAACGGCGGCGCCCGTTACGCGGCCGGGCGCAGTAATCTCTACGACCCGGTGGAGATCGCCAGACCCGGCACGCCGACCCGCAATGACGCCAAGGTCTACACAGAGAACCGCTTCAGCGGCGTGGCGCTGTCCGACACGCTCGGCTTCTTCGACGATCGTCTGTTGCTGACTTTGGGGGCGCGCTGGCAGCGAGTCAAAGTCGATGACTGGAGCGACGGAATCAAGGGCGACACGGCTTACGATGAGGAAAAAGTCTCGCCATCGGGCGGGATTCTGTTCAAGGCGACGGACAAACTTTCGCTGTACGCCAACTACATGGAAGGTCTGAGCCAAGGCAAGATCGCGCCATCGACGTCTATCAACGAAGACGAAATCTTCCCGCCATTCATCAGCCGCCAGGTCGAAGTCGGCGCCAAATACGACGCGGGCTCATACGCGCTGACGGCAGCGATGTTCCGCATCAAACAGCCTGCGTACGAAACCAATGCGACCACACGAGTCTTCGGCCCGAACGGCAAGCGTGAGAACAACGGCGTAGAACTGAGCATGTTTGGCGAACCGCTCAAGGGGTTCCGATTGCTCGGCGGTGTGATGTACATCGACAGCGAACTGACCCACACCACCAACGGCACATTCGACGGCAACCGCGCACCGGCGACACCGAAATACAACGTCAACCTCGGCGCGGAGTGGGACGTGCCGACTGTGCAGGGTTTGACACTGACCAGCCGTGGAATCTATTCGAATTCGCAGTATCTGGATCAGGCGAACGACAAGGAAATCGACTCCTGGGAGCGGCTCGATGTAGGCACACGCTATGCTTTCAAGCTGGACGAGAAGACGATCACCTTGCGCGCCAATGTCGAAAACGTGCTGGATAAACGCTATTGGAGCTCGGCGGGTGCTTCGGATGATAGTGAGCCGGGATTGACGCTTTCGACGCCGCGAACGTATCTGCTGTCGGCGACGGTAGACTTCTAATGGAGTAGGGTAAATGCGTCGATTATCTTCGAAAATACGTTAACTACACTAAATGACCGTTTAGTTGAGCTAACGAAAAAATCATTACCGATAACGGAGAAGACCATGATTCAGCGCAAGCCGAACGCAACTGATGTAATTGCTGCGCTGAATCTACAGCCTCATGTCGAGGGCGGGTATTACCGCAGAACCTATCAAGCCGATCACCGTGACTGCCTCGAAACGCAGCAAGGCCCGCGATATCTGCTGACCTCGATCTACTATCTGCTTACTGAGCAATCGCCAGTGGGCCAGTTTCATTTCAACCAGTCCGACATCCTGCATTATTTTCAGTTGGGCGACGCCATCGAATACAACCTGATCCACGCCGACGGCTCATTGCAAACGCTGGTAATGGGCAGCGATGTTTTGGCTGGTCAGCAACTGCAGTTGCACGTACCGGGTGGAATTTGGAAAGCCTCTCGATTACTGGAAGGCTCAAATGGCTTTGGCTTGATCAGCGAAGCGGTTTCGCCTGGGTTTGATTTCGCAGACATGGAAATCGGTAATCGCGCAAAACTCACGGCACAGTTTCCGCAGCATGGTGCGCTGATTGAAAAGCTGACGCGTGATGATGGATGAGGGCTGTAGATTGGGAAGAATGCAGTTTGTAGGGGAAGCTGGTTTTGAAGCGGCCAACGTAGATTCAAATCTCCTGGGCAACCACGCTGACCTTGTAATACTTTGTTACGTGTAATGTATATTATGTTAAATGATGGATGCGAATGGCCTCAGGCTTTAGATATCAGATCCACCACTCCCAACCTCTCAGTCTAAGCAACGCCATTCGTTTGCAGCTTCAACAACCAATGTCTCTCGGTAGTCCATCCGATAAAAACCTGAGCACCTTCGCTTGCTTGGCGAGCCTCGGTCAACGGTGCGCCAGAAGCCGCTACTCGCAACCCTCTAATCGCCGGCAGGAACCTTTCACGAAATCCACCAGGCTGAATCGCGAAATGTGCTTCGATACGTTCAATCGCGTATCGCCTTTCTGTCTCATCGAGCATCGCTAGATAAAACACCATCTGCCGCCACGCGTACGCCGTATTTTTGATCATCACCAAGCTGGAGTGATAAAACCGCAACTTCATCTGCTGGCGTATGCATATCCATCTGAAGCATTCCTCGGCCATCGAAGCCAAGCGATCCTTCAACAGCGTTTTCAACCCAAGCTCACCAAATAAGAGCGCAAGGTTTTGCGTCGTCAGGATCTGTTGTTGCTCGATGATTTTCCCGTTAATCGCCGGCCGCCATGTACCCAAGCGCTCATCAGCCCTCTGAGCGCACAATCTGGCCAATGCGTCCCTGGAACTAGCGTCAGGTCTGGAGAACCTTTTCCGCCTGGATTTCGGTTGATCAGGAAGCATCGCCAATTGGCCTGCATCAATGTCGTAGTAATTGGCGTATAGCGTGCCACCTGTCAAAGATGCCGCCTGCCTGGCAGATCTTATGTACTTGTTCGAGAAAGTGCCCATGAAAATGTCCGAGGCGACCTCTTCCACAAAAGGCAGATCCAGCTTGGCCATCGCACCAAGCGCAGCAAATTCCTGAATGAGTTTGTTGGGCAGGATCGCTTGAGGAAAAGCGCAAAGAGTCATTGCTGCGGATTCGATCAGGAACTGTTTCGCTGCTTCAGCGACCACCGCGTCCGTTTCTCGCTGGTCTTCAACAGCCGCCACCCACGGCAATTCATTCATCCTGACCTGACTTTGCAGATCCAACAGCAACAATGATCGGCGTTGTCGAAAGGCGCGATAGGTTGCGACAGAGAGCATCCGCAGCGACGTATCGCGAAATCCTGCGCTGCAGATCTCAGCCGTAATCGCTGGCAGCAGCCGCGCCACAGTATCCCCGGATGTAATCAATTCCTTATCGATCAACTCGGCAATTGTGCCCTTTCGACACCGCTCGACGCGTCGACGAATACCAGGAGGAATGCCGCTACCTGTTAACAGCGAATATGCGGTCGCTTCTTCGCAGGTAACGGGTTGCAACAGAGATGAAAAGTCGGAAACTCCGTCCGAACCGGGATACCTGCTCAGACGTGCGGCAACCGCTTTAGCAAATAGATGGTGACCGGGTACGGACACGTGACTGCGTTGAGACTCTCTGTGCTTTTGATGAGATTCGGATTCGGGATGACCATGCTTGCGTACGAAATCGTCGACGATCCTGCGAATTCGTCCGACTTGTCGTCCGGTAAGCAACGCCGCATCGCTGGCGCAAACCCCCAGCAGTGCAAACAACTCCCCTACCCGATCCCGCCGGTTTTCAGCTTCACACGGAGCGCTGGGGCAAGAAGCATCGAACTGCCGCTTCAGAGTATTCGCCTGCTGAAACCAGCCCTGGGGGTACCAACGACAAGGCCAATCATCCTGGTACGTTAAAAGGAAAAGCGACACCGCCGCGTCGTAGAGCGGTAAACGAGTTTCAACGACATGCTTCTGCACTGCCACGCGCGCCTGTGCCGGGCGATTTGAAAGTAGGGCCCTGACATTACCGACAGTAAAAACCTGCACTTGCCCTGCTGAAAGCGGCAAACCGTCAGAAGCCATCGGAAAGAATCGCAGCTGTTGAAAGAAAGGCGCTATTGCTTCAACCAGATCCCATGCGTTCTCTGTACGTTGCTGCCCCAGCAACCAGGCCACGGTCAGCAGTGCAGTTTCTTCGGGCACCTCGATTTGATAATCCCCGCTCGCCAGCTTCGTTTGCAGTACCTCAATCCCCTCCTCCGTAAGGTGCCAAGTGTTGAGATCGAGTCGCTCGAAACCAGGACGGATACCTGGAATCGAAGCAGCCAGCTGTCGCTCGTAATCGGTCAGTGCCCCCCCGGCCAAGAACTGCCCAGTGGCGAAACCTCCAGTGACGACTTCCAGCGTGACCCACTCAGGCACATCCGCGAATGGCGTTCGTGAGCCATACGACGCGGATCCCTGCAATATGTGCTCGATTACATTGCGCCAGCGCTCGATGCGCTTGCTTGTCTGTCCGTTATTGTCGAGGCCCGGTGCAGCGAGTGCTCGAGACAGTTGAAAAGCTGCATAGCCGGCACCTATGCCGGCATTAGCATTCGATTCCCTATCGTCCTTGGGCATGAGTCCTTCCGCGCCTGCGATGTTGTGGGTCCGGGGGCTGGATTCGAACCAGCGCCCACCCGGTTAAGAGCCGAGTGTTCTACCGCTGAACTACCCCGGAACAGAGCGCGGATTGTCCATCAGCGCTGAACGATTGTGAAGATCAAAAACGTTGCCGCTTGTGAACCTGAACGTAATCACTGGAACTCGTGTGCTCAGTCGTCAAATGCCGCGATATTTGCTCAAGTACTCGCCGCTCAGCGTCGCGGACCGATGCTGTGACCACGCAGGCGGTTCACCACCCGATTAATCTCCCCTACCACCCGCCCCGTCGCCTCCTCGATCGTCCCCTCATTCCGACACAAAAACCAACCCTGATCGGCAGCGGCCAGCTCAAAAGCCTCAGTACAAGCGACATGCTCCTCCAGACCGCGAAGCACAGTGCTGCTCAAGCCGCGCCGGCGTGCCCCTGCCCTCGCCCACGAAATCTCCGCCGCTGTAACCACCCCGACATGCAGGTCTGGCACCTGTACGTTGCGGTCAATGTTCAATTGCAGGATTTCAGCAAACGGGACTATCCGGCGAAACGCGGCATCGGACGGGTACCAGCGATCGATGAGGATGATGCTGTCGGCGGGTTGTTTGGTCAGCACGTGCTGGGAAATCCAGCGGCGGCTATCAGCCAGGCGTTGGCAAACTTCCAGCTCCAGATTCCGGTCGGGATGTCGGACGAGTCGGTTCACCAGCTGCATTGTCTCGCCCCTGAACGGGTCGCTTTTTTTCTCGCACAGTCGGATGACTTTCTGGTTGTCTGCCCTCAGGACTTCAGTGATGGCCTCCAACAGCGAGGTTTTGCCGACGCCTTTGGGGCCATCCAGAGCGACAAACAGCGGACGAGTCATTTTTCTCACAGGCTTTAACGGGGAGTAGCGCGCACTCTAACGGATTTTCAGGTTGAACCTCTGTTGCTCAGACGGACTCCCAAACTCAAATCCAGGAGAAACCTATGACCCAGACAGCTCTAGTCGTGGGCGCCAGCGGCATTGTCGGCAGCGCCATCACCCAGTTACTCATCGACAACCAGTGGCAGGTTGCCGCGCTATCGAGACATCCATCGCAAGCGCAAGGCGTGATCCCTGTCGCGGCAGACCTTCAGGATCCTGCTTCTCTGGAACAGGCGCTGAGGGATGTGAGACCCACGCATGTGTTCATTACTACATGGTCGCGGCAAGCCACGGAGGCCGAGAACATTCGCGTCAATGCCGCCATGGTACGCAACGTCCTCGCCGCCATTCGCCCAGCCAAAAGCGTCAAACACGTAGCACTGGTTACCGGCCTGAAACACTATCTCGGCCCTTTCGAAGCCTATGGTAAGGGCAGCCTGCCACAGACACCGTTTCGCGAAGAACAGGGTCGTCTGGATGTCGAGAATTTCTATTACGCTCAGGAAGACGAACTCTTCGCCGCAGCTGAAAAGGACGGTTTCACCTGGAGCGTGCATCGCCCGCATACCGTCACGGGGGTGGCCGTGGGCAATGCGATGAACATGGCGACCACCCTCGCCGTCTATGCCTCGATTTGCAAACACACCAATCGCCCTTTCGTATTTCCAGGATCAAAAGTGCAGTGGGACAGCCTCACCGACATGACCGATGCGCGGCAGTTGGCGAAACAGCAACTGTGGGCGGCCACCACGCCGGCTGCGGCAAATCAGGCATTCAATATCACCAATGGCGATGTATTCCGGTGGAAATGGATGTGGAGCCGAATTGCCGAATACTTCGACCTGCCTGCTGCTGACTATCCCGCGTCACCCTCGCCTCTAGAAAAGCAGATGGCGGACGATCAAGCCGTATGGACGCAAATAGTCGCCGATCACGGTTTGAAAGAGTCCGACATTGGACGCCTGATTTCCCCATGGCATACAGATGCAGACCTTGGCCGGCCCATCGAAGTGGTCACGGACATGTCGAAAAGCCGCCTGATGGGCTTCACTGCCTACCAAGCGAGCGATCAGGCATTTTTTGACGTGTTCGACAGGCTGCGGGAGATGCGCTTGATACCTTAGGCGGTTCCAGAAAGATAAGGTGGGCACCTGGCGTGCCCCCCTCATTCAACAGTACTTTCCACGCCCTCGCCCCTCCCCTCATCTGCGACGTTCATTCGCCCTGCGAAATCCTCCTGCCAGTCACCGGCAGAACGCAGCCAATCGTATATCCCAACTCCAAAATAGCGCCTTCGACAGGCACTGCTCTGTATCCAAGTGTGTACGGACGCAAACACGTTACACAACATTGATCTTCCCGCCCCCTCAGACACAAGCGAGATACACCAGCACGATGAACTGCGCTCACGGCCAGCGCAGTGCTCCTGTGCCTGACACCTGTCATTGGGAGCACCTGAACGGCTTCCACTTTCTTGACGACGAGTCGGAGGATTAAACCCATGCAAACAAACGCGTCATCGGTCTTGAATCGGCTGCAACTTAATCTCGATCGCGCTGGAGACTGGGTAGCCCCTTTAAGCCTGCGCGTTTTTCTGGCCTGGGAGTTTTTTGAAGCGGGATGGGAAAAGTGGAACGGTGAGAACTGGTTCCCGAGCATTCAAGGGGCCTTTCCTTTTCCCTTCAATCAGCTGCCGGCTACGTTCAATTGGCAGTTATCCATGTGGGCAGAACTGCTCTGTTCCATCGCTTTGCTTGTAGGCCTGGGAACACGCCTCTCTGCACTGATCCTCATAGTGGTCACCGTCGTGGCAACTGCCGCAGTTCACTGGCCAGCGCACTGGTCGACGTTGAGCGAACTGGCTATGGGGTACTCCATCAGCAACAAAGGCTACGGCAATTTCAAGCTGCCGTTGATCTATCTCGTCGCACTTCTGCCATTGGTATTCACAGGCGCCGGCAAGCTGAGCCTGGATGCATTCATCGGTCGGTATCTCAAGCGTTTGAATGCACGCTGAGTGTTATCGCGTCACCGAGGTTATCGCTCTCACCCCCCGCTAGTTAATCAGGAGTTTCACCATGACCCATATTGATAAAGTGCTGTACACCGGCAAAGTCCATACCTCTTCGGGTGGTCGCAATGGCACCGCCCTCAGTGACGATGGCCGACTGGATATAAAGCTGTCGTCGCCTGGCACCTCTGGTGCCGGGACCAACCCAGAGCAGTTGTTCGCCGCAGGTTGGTCGGCCTGTTTTATCGGTGCAATGGGACTAGCGGCGAGCAAGCTGAAAGTCACCCTCCCGGTTGACCTTGCGGTCGACGCCGAAGTGGATCTAGGCACAACCGATGGCGCTTATTTCCTCCAGGCTCGCCTCAACGTCTCCCTTCCCGGGCTGGATCGCAACGTCGCTCAAGACCTGATCGACACCGCACACCAGACATGCCCGTACTCCAAAGCGACGCGGAACAACATCAACGTGGTGATCAACCTCGTTTGAGCAGAACCGTGGCGGGTTTCAATCACCCGATTCACACCCCCGGCTGCCAGCGGTAACCGTGGAGGTGCTGTGGATCGGGGGTTCCAGACGTCGAATCGGAGTATTGAGCTCATGCAAACGAACACTTCATCACCAACCCATTTAGATCCACAGCTCCCCGTTGAGGCGACCGTCGGGCTGGGATTGCGCCGTGCGCTGCTTAACACGCTTCGTGACGCTCGAGTCGGGGATTTCGATTTTCTGGAGGTTGCTCCAGAGAATTGGATCGGCATCGGCGGCGCTCATGGTGAGGCTTTGCAGTTGCTGGCTGAACGCTATCCGCTGTCATGCCATGGCCTGTCACTGTCGCTGGGTGGCAGTGCACCGCTGGACGAATCTTTTCTTGAGCAAGTCCGCGGGTTTCTCGATCGCTTCAACGTGCCGTTCTATAGCGAACACCTGAGTTACTGCAGTGACGATGGCCATTTATACGACCTGCTACCGTTGCCATTCACTGAGGAGGCCGTTCATCACGTTGCTGCGCGCATCCGTCGTGCACAGGACATTCTCGGTCGTCGTCTTGCTGTAGAAAACGTCTCCTACTACGCCGCTGCTCATCAGGACATGGACGAACTCACTTTTACCAATGCAGTGCTCCGCGAGGCCGATTGCGACCTGTTGCTCGACGTTAACAATGTGTACGTCAACTCAGTGAATCACCGCTTCGATCCAGCGGTTTTCCTCGCCGGCCTGGAACCAGAACGCGTAGTCGCCATGCATGTGGCTGGCCATTACGACGAAGCTGATGACCTGATCATCGACACCCATGGCGCCTCGGTCAAACCAGTAGTCTGGTCATTGCTGGGACAGGCTTATGACCTTTTCGGCGTGAAGCCAACCCTGCTGGAGCGCGATTTCAACTTTCCGTCCTACGACGAACTGGTGGCTGAGCTGAACACCATTAGGCGCTTGCAACGCGACGCCAATGCTTTGGTGCGGGTGACCGTCGATGGCTGACTCCCCTTCAAGCCTGCACAGTCAGCAGCTCGCACTGACCCGGTACCTGCGTGACCCGGACAGTTATGCGCCACCTGCGCAGATGAATCCCGAGAGAGCGCAGGTCTATCTCAACTTGGTGTTGAACAATCTGTTGGGGTTGCTGGGTGGAACGTTTCCGGTGCTGGTTGCCGTGCTGGGTGATGACGGTTGGCGTGCACTGGTACGACGTTTTTTGCGTGATTACCGCGCGCAAACGCCACGCTTCGGAGAAATTGCTCGTGAGTTTGTAGACTTCGTAGCGAGCCTGGAGGACTCGCCTGATCACGAACACCCCTGGTACCCGTTCTTGCCCGAATTGGCTCATTACGAGTGGGTGGAAATGGCGCTGCAACAGTTGGACGCTGCGCCGTTAAAGGCCAGTGATGCGGCGCATTTACTCGACCGTCCCCTCAGGCTCTCCCCGCTCGTCTGGCCGCTGGCTTACATTTGGGCCGTACATCGTCTCGCGCCAGGTCACTTGCCTTCTGAACCGCCAGAACAACCGACGTTGCTGCTGATCAGCCGTGTGCCGAGTGGCCAAGTGCAATTCTCCCAGGTCAGCCCTCTCGCGTTCCGTTTGTTGCAGCGGATCGAGCAGTTCCCTGACATGGATGGTCGAGCGCAGTTGCAAGCTTTGGCTGCGCAGGCTGGTGCTTCAGACGTGACCGGCTTCGTCGCTGACGCACTGGTGCTGCTGCGCCAGTTGCATGCGCAAGCTGCCGTCGGCGTAGCCGCGACACCCGCTTTAAAGCTGTTGTCCTGACTGACGAGCAAAGGCTGAGATCGGTTTTTGTATCTCTATGTACCCAAACGCTAAGTCTTGGGATTGGCTTACAAATGCTCCGCTCGCCGATACATGGCCGATACATGACTCCCGCTAAATAGGCCTACCCGAACTAGGACGCTCTGTCGAAGTGGACGACGCTTGCGCCCTTCGCCTCGAGCGTCCTTGAGGGTCTATCCGCCATGTGGCAAGAACCGCGGCGTCGCCGCGCAAAGCATCTGGAGAAGCACTATGTACCGTAAACCAATGTCGAACAAAACCAGTCTTGGCCTGGCCGCAATTGCTTTAGCCGGTGGCATGAGCCTGGCATCGTCCGCCGCTTTTGCTGTTGAGCCATTGCCCCAAGGCTACCAACTGGCATCGGCCGATAAAACCGGCGAAGGCAAGTGTGGCGAAGGCAAATGCGGGGCCAGCGAAGCCAGCGACAAGTCCGCTACTGCCGAAGGCAAGTGCGGTGAAGGCAAATGTGGCGACGACTCTTTCGCTCGCACAGATACCGACCATGATGGCCTCGTCTCTCTTAAAGAGCTGCTGGCTGTAGCACCTCAGGGCGGTGAAGAATTCAAAGCGATGGACACCAACCACGATGGTTTTCTTTCGGAAGGTGAGGTCTACAAGTTCAGAACCAACCAGTACATTTCCAACGGCAAGAAAGTACCCACCGAGCTATTTACCCGCATGAGCAAAGCGCAGAACTGATTCCTCCCGCCGTAGCACTCGCCCTCCCCGCGCCTGCAGCCAGGGAGGGCGATTTACCTTCTGCAAAGCCCTCAGTTGTATTGATTACATCGCGTTATAAGTGATGTTCTCCGCCCCTGATTTATCCCCTGAACGCAACACTCTAAAGTCCATCCCACTGCTCCCCTCATCATGTCGATGGGGCGCCTACTGGAGACTTATCCCATGCCTTTCATCAGCGTTCGTATCACTCGCGACGGCGTTACCAAAGAACAGAAATCCCAAGTCATCGCCGAGATCACCAAAACCATGCAAACAGTCCTCAACAAGGACCCGCACCTCACCCATATCGTTATTGAAGAGGTCGACACCGACAACTGGGGCTATGCCGGAATTACCACCACCGAGTACCGCCAACAACTGACGGAGTCGAAGAAATGACCTTCCCCGTCAGTATCGACTTTGTGTCGGATGTGGTGTGCCCCTGGTGCGCACTCGGCGCCACGGCGCTGGAACAAGCCATCGCGAACGTTGCCGGCGAGGTTGCCGTGGAGCTGACCTTCAAGCCCTTCGAACTGAACCCGGACATGCCGGCCGAGGGCGAGCACGCCATCAAGCACATGATGCGCAAATACGGGCGCAGCGCCGAAGAAGTCGCCTCGCGCAATGAAATGATCGTCGCGCGCGGCAAAGCCATCGGTTTTCAGTTCGACCTGGAAAAGCGCAGCCATTTCTACAACACCTTCGACGCCCATCGCCTTCTGCTCTGGGCCGTGCAGGAAGGCCGCCAGGTCGCGCTGAAGAAAATCCTGATCGAGGCTTATTTCACCAATGGCGAGAACCCCAGCGACCACGAAACACTGGTGCGCCTGGCCGGTGAAGCGGGACTTTCTACCACCCGCGCCCGCGAGATTTTGACTAGCGAGGCGTTCGCTCTCGAGGTCCGTGAACTTGAAAGTTTTTACCTTCAGCGCGGGATCAACTCGGTCCCGGCCATGGTACTGAACGGTCGTCAGTTGGTGTCCGGATCGCTATCCGTCAAGGAATACGAACAAATCCTCAGGCAAGTGGCACGAGAGTGCGCCGTAGCCTGACAAAGCGATTTACCAGCACGATGCCCGGGCGAGCCCACGGCATCGGTCACTCAACTTGCGTGGAGTACATCGTCATGTCGAACGCCTCTTATCCGCTGAACCGCACCGCTTATCTGCTGGTCGATCCGTACAACGATTTTCTCTCGGAAAACGGCAAGGTCTTCCCCTTGATCAAGCCGATTGCCGAACAGGTCGGGCTGCTCGACAACCTGCGAGCCCTCGATCGCGCCGTACGAGCGCAGAACATTCCAGTGGTCATCGTGCCGCACCACCGCTGGGAACATGGCGACTACGAAGGCTGGGATCATCCAACACCGACCCAGTGCAAAATCATGCACATGCACCACTTCGCACGTGGTGAATGGGGCGGCGAATGGCATCCCGATTTCGCGCCGAAGGACGGCGACATTGTCGTGCAGGAACATTGGGGCTCCAGCGGCTTTGCCAATACCGACCTTGATTTTCGCCTGAAGCAGAAAGGCATCACCCACGTGATCATCGTCGGCCTGCTCGCCAACACCTGCATCGAAGCGACCGCCCGCTACGCCTCGGAATTGGGCTACCACGTCACGCTGGTGCGCGATGCGACCGCCGCATTCCGCGCGGAAATGATGCACGCCGCCCATGAGTTGAACGGGCCGACTTTCGCTCATTCAATCGTGACTACCCAAGAATTGATTGAGGCGCTGGCAGCGCAGGAGTAATGGCGATGAACCTCAGAGGACAACTGATCATCGGCGCAGAAAACGTCGCGGCCACTGCCGGCACGATGAAGGCGCTCAACCCTGCAACTCATGAATGGATCGAGCCGGACTTTGCCCTGGGCGACGCGGCGCACGTGCATCAGGCTGCCAGACTCGCGGACGAGGCGTTCGACAAGGACGCCACCCTCGCCATGCTCTTGATAATTCAATACGCCCCCAACTCGGTAGCTATTGCGCCGGTACTCCCTCGATCAAGTACACATCCGTTTTGGCTGAACGCTGACGAATTTTCCTCAACTCGGTGTATTCCTTAGAGTCGTACCAAGCCTGGGCTTTTTCGATGCTCGCAAACTCGATGACGACACGGCGACGCTTTGGCGCTTCACCCTCAAGCGAAATGGTCTTTCCTCCACGCACGATGAAATGCCCGCCATAGGGTTTGAAGGTTGATTCGACCTGCGCACTGTAAGGCTTCATCCCTTCGGGATCGGTAACCTCAAACTCGGCAACATAGTAGGCAAGTGGTGCCGCCAACTCGGCGTCTGTCGCCATCACACGACAGCTGCCCACCGCAAAATACGCCAGTCCTGCCATCGCTACCGCCATTGCCTTTGATTTTTTCATTGCCTTCCTCCATTGATAAATCAGCGTGCCCAGCGGGCAATCCGTTACGGGCCAGGCCGTGGACTAAGCTCGATTGGTGTTGTTTCAATCAAACGCTTCGACAGAATCATCGACTTCGTAGCAACGGCGTATTTTTTGAAATGCGGCGATTCGATATGGCTTCGATATGCCGTGTCGCTGGCGTAGATTTCGAAAAAATGAAACCAGTTTGGGCGGTCGACTTCGGCGACCGCGTAGATAGATATGACGCCCGGCTCTATTCGAGTCGATTCCGCGATTTCCTCTCTGACTGCGGCCTGATAGGCCGCAACCTGTGCAGGATCGATTTCAAGTTGCGCGACGCGTACCACCAAGCCGTTTTCCTCGGCGGCCAGCGCTTGTCCTGCAAGTAATCCAGCCAAAGCGATCACTCCCAATAAACGTTTACCCATCAGCTTTCCCCTTCCTTTTGAATAACCCGGTCAGCAGGATGATGGTGGACAACGCAGTTACCGTCATCATTCTTGTTTTGGGTGGATTCGATTCCAACATGTAGCTCTTCCTTTGATGTACGGGTGAAAGTCAGGCATGGCTTGAATCAGCGCGCTGTAAAACGTGGCACGATCACCGCATGACGAACCCGCCATCCACTGATATGGACTGGCCGGTGACATAACTGGAGGCGCAACTGCTTAACCACAGAACTGCGTCAGCGATCTCCTCTGATTTGCCATGTCGGCCCATCGGCACTGCCTTGGTCATGGCCTCAAGGGCTGCGCCCTGCCCAGCCGCGACCATCTGATCGACCATCGGCGTCCAGATCAGTCCTGGGCAGACCGCGTTGACGCGAATATTCCGGGCTGCATATTCCAATGCCGCGCTTTTGGTCAGCCCCATCACTCCATGCTTGGCCGCGTGGTAGTTGGCACGCTCGGCGCCTCCGATCAGCCCGCCCAGAGACGAGCAGTTGACGATGGTGCCGCTGCCCTGGCGGCGCATGTGCTCCAGCTCAAATTTCATGCAGCTCCAGACGCCGCGAAGATTGACCGACATCACTTTGTCGTAATCCTCCACGGTGGCGTCAGCCGTTTCTGCAAGAATGTTCTGGATACCGGCATTATTGAAGGCAGCATCGAGGCGACCGAACGTTGCGACTGCTTCTTTCACCATGGCTTCGACCTCGTCGATTTGCGCAACATCGCAACGGATCCCGATAGCTTGATGACCGGCCTCCACCAAAGCCGTGGCGGCAGCATTGGCCGCGTCACCATCAAGATCGGCCAAGGCGACCGCAGCGCCAGCCTGGGCGAATGCCTTGGCCGTTGCCAGCCCGATACCGGAGGCGGCGCCAGTGACCAGGGCGACCCTGTTTTCAAATGAGAAGCTCATCGCTATTACCTCTAATGCCAAAGCTGTTGAATCGGTTGCGGAGTTCGCAGAGGCCACCCACGCTAATCAACGAGCAAGAAGATGAATATGGGGCGAATCCGGGATGTGCTGGTGAGCGATACTCAGCAATCCAGATGGCGGATGCACGAGAGGGTGTGAGTCAGTTGGGGGGCAGGCGCACAGCTGAACTGATGAGCGAAATTCAACGCTTCATGTCGATTTAGCGATGTAGTCCTCTGGAGAGACATGCAATAGCTTGTCAGCTCAATGCCTATCCAACAGGAGCCTGCCGCATGAGAACACTCGCCACCGCCTCAATGCTGACTGCCGCGATCTTCACCCATGCATCTGCGCACGCAGTGGATCTACCGAAAGATCAAACCATGAGCATTGTCAGGAATGGCGACCAGGCCTCACTGATGGGGGCTCCGGGCAATTTCGTCGGCAACGCAAGGATCGACCCTCTTTTCGCTGCGCGTGAACCCTCTACTGTTTCGGCGGGCGCGGTGACATTCCAGCCGGGGGCTCGGTCGGCTTGGCACACACATCCCAAAGGCCAAACGCTTGTAGTCACTGCGGGCGTTGGCTGGATTCAGCAGGTGGGCGGTGAAAAAACCGTGATAAAGCCAGGCGATGTGATCTGGACACCGCCCGGCGTCAAACACTGGCACGGCGCGACCGCGACTACGGGGATGACGCATATCGCGATTCAAGAGGCCGTGGATGGCAAGAATGTCGTTTGGATGGAGCCGGTCAGCGAAGCGCAATACGAGGCATCGCGCTGAGGTGTCTCATGGCTCACCGAGGGGTTGCAGCTCGCGGATGAGGTCGATCAGCAGACGTAGCCCCATCGGTAACTGCCGGTGACTCGAGTAATACATGTGAAAACCAGGTGCGATACTGGCCCAATCATCAAGCACCGTTGTGACGTGACCGCTCGCGATTAGCGGCGCCATGGCCGGCTCTGGCGCGTACATCAAACCGGCACCCTGACGAGCTAAAGAAAGGCCGACACGGGTTTCGTCGATCGTAATCAATCCAGGCACAGCAATCGAAACTGCGTCCCCGCCCTTCTCGAACTCCCAGTCGTACATACAGCCGTTGCCCAGGCGAATGCGTAAACAACGGTGCTTGAGCAGATCCTGAGGATGCTTCGGAACACCAAAGCGCTTCAGGTAGTGCGGAGCGCCGGCAACGACCCAGCGGATGTCCGGAGACAAGCGTTGAGCGATCATGTCCTCCGGTACAGTTCCGCCATAGCGTATACCGGCGTCATGGCCACCACCGATAACATCGACGAACAGGTTGGTCACAGTCAGGTCAATCTGGATTTCCGGATAGCGGTCGTTGAAGACGGGCAAAACCGGGCCAAGCAACAAATCTGCGGCATCGCTGAGCAAGTTCAAGCGAATACGACCCGTTGGCTCATCTCGGAAACGATTGAGCACTTCCATGGCCTGCCCCATCTCCAGCATGGGTTCACTTATCAGCTTGTACAGCTCTTCGCCCGCTGCGGTGAGGGTGACGCTGCGAGTGGTGCGATTGAGTAGCCGAACGCCGATTCTGCTTTCCAGCCCCTTGATGGCATGGCTCAAGGCAGAAGCACTGATACCCACCTCTTTGCCTGCGCGATTGAAGCTCTGATGGCGAGCAATGGCGAGAAAGTAGACAAAGTCTGCGAGGTTGGCGCGACTTACATTCATGAGGCCTCACACCTTGTAATTCGGGATGGAAGCAGGACAAGCGACCAAGTCAGATGATTGTACTGACCACTGGGACGTTTTTTGGTGAATTCTGCTCATCAAACAATTGCGTTGTGCTCATTACCAGATCTCCCGAACGGCAACGCTCCGGCTCACTACCGCGTACTGATGCGGCCTGGCTACCCGCTTGTTTTCTGCCAGCCTTAGACAGAATGAAACCGGGGCACCAAGCGCCCCGCTCCCACGTGCAACAGCTCCCTCTTTCACGTCAGAAATGCACCTTGAGCAAGAGACTCAACGCGTTCTGGTCGGTAGGGAATCCGCTCGTGTCTTCAATCCCGTATTTATTCGACCAGTAATCCCACTCAAGTCCCGCATAAAAACGTTTTTGCTGTTGCCCCAGCGCCTTGCCCACGTCGTATTTGACTTGTGGGTTGAAGTGAAAGCTCCTGGCCACATAGTTGGAGGTGCCTTTGTTGCCGACGTCGTTGACGTACCACTCCAGATAGCCGTCGAAAAGAATGTCGGAGCGACCCACCGGGAGGGTCATGGACCAGGTCGGGTTGATCTGCCATTGACCTGAGGCCTTACCGGTGATGCCGTCGGGTTTGCGGTAGTAGGTATTCAGGGAAAAGCGGTCGAAGCCTGGAAGCACGAGGTCGACAGCGGGACCCAGCAGGTATTTGCGATTGCGGTTCTCACCGCGCTCGTAGGTGGCGGCGATGAGGACGTCCTTGACGATGCCATAGCTCAGGGAGCGGTCAGTGATTTTGCCCAGCGACAGCCGTGGGGAGAATTCACCGTAGTAGGAATGGCCGTCGGCACCCGAGAGTCCGCTGGACCATTTGTTGTCGACGAACATGAAGATATCGCCCCACGTCCAGCCGCTGGCGTGTTCGAAGCTTAGTGTTTGCTGAGTATCGTCACCAGTGCCGTCGACTTTGAAATGCTGGCCGTAGAGGTAGCTCAAGCTGTTGTCGTTCCACAACAGAGGGCCAGCTTCGGCGCCGGCGCTGGCCAGAGCTAACAGCGGCGCCAGGCTGCGACGCAGCTGTGAAGGTGCAAGTAATGGAATACGCGATGCTTTCATGGGCTGCCCTTGTCAGGTGATTAGCGGATATCACCGGCAAGGCACGCCCGAGCTGCGGATCAAGCAGCTGCTCTGGCCCTCAAATTAACGAGGGGCGACCCTTGCCGGGTGCGCGGCGTAATGCCGCCAGAGCAATGCCCTGCACCTCGGGTTCTGTTGAGAGCCCTCTGTGCTGACCGCTTCTACTCGATTCCGGACTAAGCAGGGGTTGTGCCAACTGAGCGAATACAATCTTCAACCCTCATTCAGCACAATCGATGCGTAAAACTGAATACTTTGCAGCCATCGGTTGCGCACCAGATTGAGGCGCGCCCACTTGAATTCGCACCGTTGCGAATCGCCTGCCCACCTCCTGCTGATTGCCTCGCCCGCCGGATCCCGTGAGGGCGGGCCTGCGACGGCTTGGCACACTTTTGGCTATGACTGCTTTCGAGTAGAAGCGGTCAGTGCCAGCAATGGCACCGGGCATTGCTCTTGCGCCCCTCCCTGTGGGCGTACGTCCGATTGGATGCTTGAACGCGGCGCCAGCGCCCCGGGCAAGAGAGACGTGTCAGCCGTGTAACTACGCATATACGCCCTCTCTCCTCCCCTTGTTCTCTCCAATCGGTCCCTCGCTGGCGTGCCGATTGGCGCGCGGCGGTTTTCGAATCGTTGTGGAGAACACATCATGAAAATTCGCTTTGCCTTGGGTCAACCGCTTCGCTCGCTACTGGCCATGGCGCTTGTGCCCGCCGCCCTGATCGCATCTCCACTGGCTTTGGCCAATGACAAGGTGGTGCTGCTCACTTCCTGGTATGCCCAAGCCGAACAGGGCGGGTTCTACCAGGCCCTGGCGGATGGACTGTATGAAAAAGAAGGCCTGGACGTGACCATCCGCATGGGTGGGCCGCAGGTCAATGGAATGCAGCTGCTGCTCAACAAGCAGGCCGATTTCATCGTCAACTACGACTTGCAGATTCTCAAAAGTGTGGAGCAAGGCCTGCCGGTAGTGGCCGTGGCCGCGCCCTTTCAAGGTGATCCTCAGGGTCTGCTGACCCATGCCGATGTGAGCGGCCTGGATGCGTTGCAGAACAAACAGGTGCTGGTGTCCACCTCCGGCCAGCAAACGTGGTGGCCGTGGCTCAAGGAAAAATACCAGCTCAAGGACAGCCAGGCCCGCCCCTACACCTTCAACCTGCAACCCTTCCTCGCGAACGCCAACACCACGCAGCAGGCCTATGCCAGCTCCGAGTTGTTCCAGGCGTTGAAGGCCGGGGAGAAAGCCAACTTCTTCCTGTTTGCCGACGCCGGTTACCCGCCCTACGGCTCGACCCTGGCCACTCGCCAGGATGTGATCGATCAGCATCCTGAGCGAGTCCAGCGCTTTGTTCGCGCCTCGATGGAGGGCTGGAAGCGCTACCTCGACAACCCGAGCGCCAACCACCTGATCAAGGCTGATAACCCGAACATGAGCGATGAATTGCTCGCCTGGGGCTTGTCGACGCTCAAGCAATATCGCCTGGTCACCGGCGGTGATGCCGCCACCCAAGGCATCGGCGTGATGAGCGATGCGCGCTGGCAGGCCACGCGCAATTTCATGGTCGAAGCCGGCCTGCTCGGCGCCGATGCGCCTTGGCAGAAGGCCTACACCACGCGCTTCGTGCAGGACTTGAAGGTACTGCCTGGCGCCGAACAGTCCGCCAGCCGCTGAGCCTGATTGCAAGACTGCTGAACCCAGAGCCCGAGCCCAAGAGCCGGCTGAACGAATACCGTGAGGACACTTGTTATGTTGGTCACCAAACAACCTGTATTGCGCCGTTTCTGGTATGCCCTGCTCCCCATGACCTCGCTGGATGCCGGCCCGCAGGCCTTCACTTTACTCGGTGAGGCGCTGGTGTTGTGGAAGCGCCCCGACGGCACCCCGGTGGCCATGCGCGACCGTTGCTGCCACCGCACCGCCAAGCTCTCGAAAGGTTTTGTCAGCGAGGACGGCAACATCGCCTGCGGCTATCACGGCTGGGAATACGACTGCACCGGCACCTGCGTGAAGATCCCGCAAAACCCCGCTGGCATGATTCCGCCGGGCGCCTCGGTCCAGGCCTTTCACTGCCAGGAAAAATACGGCTACGCCTGGGTCGCCCTCGACGATCCTCTGCAACCAATCCCTGAGTTTCCCGAGGATGGCGCCCCGGGCTACCGGCGCATCTTCCAGTTTTATGAAGAGTGGAAAACCAGCCCGCTGCGGGTCATGGAAAACTCCTTTGACAACTCGCATTTTTCCTTCGTCCACAAAGCCAATTTCGGCCTTTTCGACCAGCCCGCGCCGGCCGGCTACGAGTTTCGCGAAACCGACTACGGCTTCGAGGCGGAGACTCGGGTGCCGATCCGCAATCCTGAGGAAAGCTATCGCATCACCGGGACCCGCGAGCCGATCACCCAGCGCCACCTGATCAACCGCTATTACCTGCCGTTCTCCCGGCGCTTTGGCTGCATGTACCCGGACAGCGGCATCCACCACATCATCTACAACTGCGCGACGCCCATGGAAGACGGGCGCCTGATGCTGGTCCAGTGGTTGTATCGCAATGACAGCGAAGAGCAATGCTCGACCCAGGAACTGATCGACTGGGACGCAGCGATCACCGCCGAAGACCGCGACATCCTCGAAGCCACCGATTACGACGCCTGTGTCGATACTCGCCGGCGAGTGGAACTGCACATGCCGTCGGACAAGCCTGGCCTGGTGATTCGCCGGCAATTGCTGGGCCTGCTCGAAGCTCACGGTGAAAGTGAAGTGTTCCTCAGCCATTGAAGTCAGCGCCCCGGTGTGCCGGGGCTTTACCGGACGCTCATGACCCAAGGGGAGAGCGCTATGTTGATGCAAACCATAACTGGGGCCAACGCCCTGCCGCAGGCGTTGCCACGGGGCGACAGCGTCGGCGTGCAAACACCGCTGTTCGCCAATCAGGTGGAAAAAACCTACAGCAACGGCACCCAGGCCTTGAGCCGGGTGAAGCTGGCCATTCAGCGCGGCGAGTTCGTTTCATTGCTCGGCCCTTCGGGCTGCGGCAAGAGTACCCTGCTGAAAATGTTCGCCGGCCTCGAAAAGCCCTCCGCCGGCCACGTGCGCTGGTGGGGCAAGGACAGCCCGGCCAGCCCGACCCAAGGGCAAAGCCTGGCGATGGTGTTCCAGGAGGCGACCCTGATGCCTTGGGCGAAGGTCAGCGACAACGTGCGCCTGCCGCTGGATCTGGCCAATGTGCCCAAAGCCCAGAGCCAGCCAAAGGTCGACGCCGCCCTTGCCCTTGTCGGCTTGGACCGCTTCAGCCAGGTGTACCCGCGGGAACTGTCCGGCGGCATGCAAATGCGCGCGTCCATCGCCCGGGCCTTGGCCACCGAGCCCAATCTGCTGCTGATGGACGAGCCCTTCGGCGCCCTGGATGAGTTCACCCGCAACAAGCTCGACAGCGACCTGCGTCAGCTGTGGGCTAGCCGCGACCTGACCGTGGTGTTCGTCACCCACAGCATTTTCGAGGCCGTCTACCTGTCATCGCGGGTGGTGGTGATGGGGGCGCGCCCGGGCCGCGTAATCGCCGACATCGAAATCGACGGCCCGTTGGAACGAGACGAGGCCTACCGCACCTCCGCGGCCTTTATCGCGCAGTGCGCACGCCTGTCCCAGCTTCTGGCCCAGGCCAATGGCGATCCTTGCTGACTTTATTGAGAGCCCGCTCATGAACCCGTCCTTTACTCCCTGGTTACGTCACCCCTCGGTGTTGCGCATCGTCTCGCCGCTGCTGCTCGGCGCGGTATTGCTGGGTCTGTGGCAATTGGCGTGTGTGGCCTGGAAGGTGCCGGTGTATTTGGTGCCCTCCCCGGTCGATATCGGCCGTACGCTGATCAGCGATGGCCCGATGCTGTTCGGTGCGTTGTGGATGACCTTGAAGATCACTTTTTTCTCGTTTGCCCTGGCGGTGCTTATCGGCACCCTGGCGGCGTTTGTGTTTGTGCAGAGCCGCGTGCTGGAAGCCAGCCTGTTTCCCTACGCCATCCTGTTGCAGGTGACGCCGGTGGTGGCCGTGGCACCGCTGATCATCATCTGGTGCAGCAACACCACGCTGGCGTTGATTATTTGCGCGACCCTGGTGGCGATTTTCCCGATCATCGCCAACACCGTACTCGGCTTGCGCAGCGTCAACCCCGGCCTGCTCAATCTGTTCCGCCTGAACCGCGCCAGCCGCTGGCAGGTGCTGTTGCGCCTGCGCATTCCCAGCGCCCTGCCGTGTTTTTTTGCCGGGCTGCGCATTGCCAGCGGGCTGGCGTTGATCGGCGCGGTGGTGGCGGAGTTCGTCGCCGGCACCGGGGGGACCGGTGCAGGGCTGGCGTATCAGATCCTCCAGGCCGGCTTTCAACTGAATATTCCAAGGCTGTTCGCTGCCCTGCTGCTGATCGCCTTGACCGGTGTCGCGTTATTCAGCCTGATGGCCGTGCTGGCCCGGTTGAGCCTGCGCAACTGGCACGAAAGCGAACTCGGCTGACCCTTTGAATTCGCCGCAGGCGCGGCGTATGGAGCCTCACATGAAGTTTCAAAACAGCTGGCTGGTACGTAACGCCAGCGTCATCCTCACCGGTTTGTCCGGCGCGGCGGCGCGCCACGCCGGGCCTGATATCCGTATCGTCGACGGCCGCATCAGCGCCATCGGCGCCCTGCAGCCCCAGCCCGGCGAGCGAGTGCTGGATGCCACCGACTGTGTGGTCTACCCGGCGTGGGTCAATACCCACCATCACCTGTTTCAGTCGCTGCTCAAAGGCATTCCCGCAGGTATCGACCAGAGCCTGGGAGCCTGGCTGGGTGCCGTGCCCTATCGCTATCGCGGCGCGTTTGACGAGCAAAGCTTTCGCCTCGCCGCGCGCATTGGCCTGGTCGAATTGGCACGATCCGGCTGCGCCACCGTCGCAGACCATCATTACCTGTACTTGCCGGGCATGGACTTTGACAGTGCCGAGGTGCTGTTCGAGGAAGCCGAACGGCTGGGGCTGCGGTTTGTCCTCTGCCGTGGCGGCGCCACGCAAGCACGGCAAGCCGAAGGCAAGTCCGTGGCCGGGCCAGAGACCCTGGAGCAATACCTGGACGACGTCGAGCGTCTGGTGCGGCGCTACCACGACCCGACCGCCGATGCCTGGCGGCGGGTGGTGATGGCGCCCACCAGCCCTCCCTACTCCATGCCTGCCGAACACCTGCGCGAAACCGCCCGGGTCGCCCGGCGACTGGGCATTCGCCTGCACAGCCATCTGAGCGAAACCGTCGAATATCAGAATGAGGTGCAGCAACGCCACGGCATGTCGCCAGTGGCGTTCTGTGCCGAGCACGAGTGGCTCGGCCCGGACGTGTGGTTCGCGCATTTGGTGAAACTCGACGCCGAGGAAATCCGCATGCTCGGGGCCAGCGGTACGGGCATTGCCCATTGCCCGCAAAGCAATGGCCGCCTGGGCAGTGGCATTGCCGATGTGGTGGGCATGGAGGCTGCGGGAATGCCGGTGTCGATTGGCGTGGATGGCGCCGCCTCCAACGAGGCCTGCGACATGATCAGCGAAACCCACGCCGCCTGGCTGATGCAACGGGCCAGACTTGGCGAACGGGCCCGCCCGCGTTATGCCGGCGGTGACGAGGAAGGCGGTGCCAGCGCGGCCACGGTGGAAGACGTGGTGCGCTGGGGTACGTCTGGCGGGGCTCGGGTGCTGGGGCTGGACGCCGTGGGCAGCGTGCAAGTGGGCATGGCGGCCGACCTGGCGATCTATCGCCTGGACCAGCCGCGATACTTCGGCCTGCATGACCCGGCGATCGGGCCGGTGGTGGGCGGAGGACGCCCGACGTTGCGCGCCTTGCTGGTCGGTGGCCGGTTGACCGTACACGACGACCAGTTGCCTGACTTCGACCTGGCCGAACTCGGCGCCCAGGCCCGGGACGCGGTGCGGCGGTTGCAGCAGGCCGCAGGCGTACGCTCATGAGCTGATCTCCCCGGCACGTGCTGCCGTGCCAATACTCGGCCGCATCAAATGTCTGGTAGATGGAAAAATACGCCAGTAATCGACTTGGGACTGTAATCAGACAGTTTCAGGGTCCCGGAGAAGAAAGCAGCGGACGGCGTATCACAAGGCGCTGCTACAACAATTGCTCGCGTAGAAAATCGATGAACGCCATTGTCCGCGCTGAACGTCGTCGCTCGCGGCTGAGTACGGCGCTGACAGGCAGCGCGCTGGTCTGATAGTTGTCGAGTACGGTACTCACCCTGCCCTGCTCGACGTCAGCTGTGAACAGCCATTGCGGTGAGAGAGAAATACCCAGGCCGGAGAGCACCATTTCGCGGATGGCCTCGCTGCTGTTGCTGGTGACGTTGCCCTGGATACCTACATCGAACGCTTGGCCGAGGTGCGTAAAGTGCCAACGGTCGTAATGCTCCAGCAACGTGAAGCCGATGCAGTTGTGTCCTGACAGTTCGCTGGGCTCACGTGGCACGCCGTGTAGATCCAGATAACCGGGCGCCGCATAGACACGCCGTGGGCTATTGCCCAGTGGCAGTGCCACCAATCCCTCGCTCTTCACTACGCCAATGCGGATCGCCAGATCGATGTTTTCCTTGAGCAGGTCTTCATTGTGGTCACTCAGCCGCAGGTCAATCCGCACATCAGGATGGCGTTGCAGGAAAATCCCTATGAGCGGTGCGATGCATAACCTTCCATAACTGACCGGGGCGGCGACTCGTAAAGGGCCGGCGATCTGCTCCTGGCCACTGGTGAAGCTTCGCGTGGCAGTTTCGACGTGGCCGAGAATTTCCTGGCAGTGGTCGTAGAAGCGTTGACCTTGGTCGGTCAGGGCCAGGTGCCGAGTGCTGCGTGCGAACAATGGCCCACCCAGGTACTGCTCCAGCGCGCGCACTTGCTTACTCACTGCTGGCTGCCCCATGTTCAGTTCACGGGCGACCGCCGAGAAGGACCCGCGCTCCACGACGCGGACAAAGACATGCATGCTGTCGAACAGATCCATCGACGATTGGTTCTCTTTGGGGAATAAGTCATATGCTAATTGGGTTTCTTATCGGAATGATTAAAGCGCGGCAATCTGTAAGCGTCCATCCCAACACAGGTTCCCGTCATGAAACATTCCATGCTTGCCGCCATCGCCGAGTCCGCTCAATCTCCTCTCGCCATCCGTCACATCGATCGCCCTGTTCCCGGTAAGGGGCAAGTGCTGGTCAAGGTTCACGCCGCAGGGGTCAATCCGCTCGATACCAAAATTGCCGCCGGCGCAGGGGCTCACGCCCGCCAAACGCTACCGGCCGTGCTCGGCCTTGATCTTGCCGGTACGGTGGTCGAAACGGGCGAAGCGGTCGAGGGGTTCACCCCGGGTCAGGAAGTCTTCGGCATGCCCGGCGGGATCGGCGGTGCCCAAGGCACCATGGCCGAGTACATTGCCGTGGATGCCCGCCTGATCGCGGTCAAGCCACACACCCTCAGCATGCGTGAGGCGGCTGCATTGCCTTTGGTATTCATCACCGCGTGGGAAGGTCTGGTCGATCACGCCAATGTCCGCTCTGGTCAGCGTGTCCTGATTCATGGGGGCGCGGGTGGGGTCGGTCAAGTGGCTGTGCAACTGGCCAAGGCACGCGGTGCCGATGTCTACGCCACCGGCTCGGCGGGCAGTCTCGACTTCATACGCTCGCTGGGGGCTACAGCGATCGACTATCAGGCACAGAGCGTTGAGGATTATGTCGAGCACTACACCGCCGGCGAAGGGTTCGACATTGTCTACGACACCGTCGGCGGCAGCATGCTGGATGCATCATTCCAAGCCGTGAAAGCCTATACCGGGCACGTGCTGAGCTGCCTGGGTTGGGGCCAGCACAGCCTGGCACCGTTATCTTTCAAAAGTGCCACCTACTCGGGCGTCTTCACCCTGGCGCCACTGCTCACCGGCAAAGGACGCGACCATCACGGCGCTATCCTGCGCGAGGCCGCTGCGCTGGCCAATGCGGGTCAACTGACGATCCGCGTGGATCAACAGCACTTTGCGCCGCACGACGTCAACGAGGCATTTCGCCAAGTCGCCGAAGGCCGCGGCAAGGGCAAGACGGTGATCGAGTTTGTGGCTGCCTAGTTCCTTGTAATCTCTTTAGAGCGCACTCGGCCAAAAGCGTGCGCAATGGTCCGCAACGTCCTCGCCGCCATTCTCCCAGCCAAAAGCGTCAAACACGTAGCACCCCACGAGTTGAACGGGCCGACCTTCGCTCATTCAATCGTGACCACCCAAGAATTGATTGAGGCGCTGGCAGTGCAGGAGTAATGGCCGATGACCCTCATAGGATAGCTGATCGATCACCGGCCCATTTTTACACGGCCCAACAGGAGCAGCCCAAGGCACCAAAAAAACTTCGAGGGTCCGATACTGGAGCATTGGATCCCCATGCACCGGCATGATCGTGACCGTGCAGGCCGCAAAAGCTTGCGCAGCCGCACGAGGCCGCGACTTGGGCGCGCAGCGGAGCCAGCGAGTTTCTGCCTGCTCCGTCTGGGTCTCCCCAAGCGCCATAACCTTTAAAGGTACGCGTCGGCGACCAGTCAGGCATGGCGGGCGGTAGCGGGTTGTCGTCAAACCTGGCGAATTGGCCGGCCCCGTAAACCACGCGCCCGCCAACAACGGTCATATCGGCGGTAAGAAATGAAATCTCGTCTTCAGGCACAGAGAAGTAGTCCTTACTTGGCACAATCAGGTCAGCAAAGTGACCGGTCTGGATGCGACCACGTTTGCCCTCTTCGTTAGAAAACCAGGCGACATTCTCTGTCCACATCCGCAACGCCGCTTCGCGATCAAGCAGGTTTCGTTGAGGGTACAGATTCAGACCGCCCACCGTTTTACCGGTTACCATCCAGGATAGCGAAACCCAGGGGTTGTAGGAGGCAACCCGGGTGGCATCGGTGCCTGCAGACACTTTCACCCCTTTTTCCAGTATGCGCGCTACGGGCGGGGTCGCTTGCGCCGCACGGGCGCCGTAGCGCTCGACGAAGTACTCCCCCTGATAAGCCATACGATGTTGTACAGCGATGCCACCGCCGAGCGCGGCGATACGGTCGATTGATTTGTCCGAGATGGTTTCGGCATGATCAAAGAACCAATTGATGCCAGCGAGGGGGATGTCCTCGTTGACCTTCTCAAATACATCCAGCGCTCGGGTAATGGTTTCGTCGTAGGTGGCATGCAACCGCCACGGCCATCGGTTCTCTGCGAGGATGCGCACAACTTCCTCCAGTTCTCCCTCCATCTCGGGCTGCAGGTCCGGTCGCGGCTGGCGAAAATCTTCGAAGTCGGCAGCGGAAAACACCAACATTTCGCCCGCGCCGTTGTGACGGAAGTAGTCGTTTCCTTGCTTGTACTTAACGCTGGAGGTCCACTTGAGGAAATCCTCCTTCTCTTCCTTGGGTTTCTGAGTGAACAGGTTGTAAGCCAACCTGACCGTCATTTGCCCATCGTTGTCCAACTTCTGGATCACTGCGTAATCGTCGGGATAGTTTTGGAAACCGCCGCCCGCATCAATAACCCCTGTCACACCCAAGCGATTGAGCTCGCGCATGAAATGGCGAGTGGAGTTGACCTGATAGTCGAAGGGCAACTTCGGTCCCTTGGCCAACGTGGCGTAAAGGATCGTCGCGTTGGGCGTGGCCAACAGCAGGCCCGTAGGCGCACCATTGGCATCGCGGTAAATTTTCCCGCCTGGTGGCTCGGGGGTATCTCGGGTGTAGCCGACCGCGCGCAAGGCCGCACCATTGAGCAAGGCCCGGTCATAGAGATGCAGAAGAAATACAGGTGTATCGGGCGCGATCGCATTGATCTCGGCTATGGTTGGCAAACGCTTTTCAGCGAACTGGTGTTCAGTGAAGCCACCTACCACGCGAACCCACTGCGGTGCTGGTGTGTTAGCCACTTGGCGCTTGAGCATGTCCATGGCGTCAGCCAGTGAACGCACACCGTCCCAGCGCAATTCCAGATTGTAGTTAAGGCCGCCGCGGACCATGTGGGTATGGTTATCGACTAAGCCAGGGAGCACACAACGGCGCTTGAGGTCGACAACTTTTGTGGCTGAGCCAGCCAGCGCCAGGACTTCCTGGTCTGACCCTACAGCCAGAAACTTGCCGTCTTTGATTGCAACGGCGTGGGCGACTGGGTTGGCGCGATCCAGTGTAGTGATCTCGCCATTGTGGAAAATGATGTCCGGAATGGAATCGGTCATATTCGGCCCTTCCCTACTTAGAGTTTCGGAAAAAGCGCTGCGTCCAAAGACACCCCCTAACGCTAAGGTGGAGGCGGCCTGGAGAAGTTTTCGGCGCGATGTCATAGGTAGAGGCCTCACAGATATAAAGCCCGTTTCCAGGGCCTTCAGGGAATAGCGAACCTTGAGAACCGGTTACTCACGTCTGACTGGACGTTTTAGACTGCATACATCCTCATGCTCCACCTCGTGTTTTGGACAATAACGCCGATGGGTGGAGCTATCGCGTCAGCGCTGCGCGACAGCTCTTGCATAACGGATTTATTTAGCAGGGTTTGGACCGATGTGCTCGCCGTGTTGCACCCGCTCAGGCGCCTTATGCACCATGGTGTAGGCATAATCCACACCCATCCCGTAGGCGCCGGAATGTTCCTGCACGATCCCCATCACGGCTTCATAGGTCTCCTTGCGCGCCCAATCCCGCTGCCATTCGAGCAGCACCTGCTGCCAGGTAACCGGTACGATACCGGCCTGAATCATGCGGTCCATGGCGTAGTTGTGCGCGTCGATCGAGGTGCCACCCGAGGCGTCGGCAACCATATAGATTTCATAGTCTGTATCGCGCAGGCAGGACAGTGCGAAGGTCGTGTTGCAGACCTCGGTCCACAGGCCGGATACGACGATCTTCTTACGGCCGGCAATGGCGGACTCTGCCAGGGCATCACGAACGTTTTGGTCATCCCAGGAGTTCATTGAAGTACGTTCGAGGATTTTGTTCTGCGGATATACCGCTAGCAACTCAGGGTATGTATTGCCAGAGAAACCCTCGGTTTCCACAGTCGTGATGGTGGTAGGTATGCCGAACGCTTTGGCAGCCTTGGCCAACCCCACGACATTATTTTTCAGCACCTGCCGATCTATCGACTGCACACCAAAGGCCATTTGGGGCTGGTGGTCGATGAAAATCACTTGGCTGTTTTGCGGGGTCAGTATTTCAAAGTACTTGTTGGACATGGCGGATTTCCTTTGGTAAGTAGAGCAATACGAAAGCGGCGTTATGCGTGGCTGCGCAATCAGAACGCTACCCGTCCTGGTAGGGCTAAAAGCCACTTTCCGGACGAGTTCAGGGGTGCCGAAAAGCCCCTTGAATTTACGAATGCAGCATTGTTCAGCCGCGTTCGCGGGGTTCAGTTAAATGCCCGAAAAACGCTTGCCAAGCTGCTTTTGCAAGTGCACATCATCTGCGGCTAATTCGCTCCCACCTTGAAGGGAAGTGCATCTTTGGATGTCTTCACGGTCCATGAACCGGACTGCCGGAACGAACTGGCAGACGCGTAGGTATCTTCCATGAACTGGAAATAGGTCATCTTTCCATCCTGAACTTTCGCATGGATGGAAAACGGTGATGTGAACAGATGTCCGACCGCCACGGAGCGGTAGGTGAACTTACCGAAAATCGCGACATCTTCGCCGGAAGCGATTTTGGTAGTAATCGTAAAGTCTTCGATTTTCCAGTAGTTTGAGACCTGCAAAAACAAAGAGCTAAAGGCTTTGGGACCTTTGTTTGTGCCGGTCCACGGCATGATTTTTCTGAGTTCTGGATTGTCAAAGTTTAGAGAAACATAGGTGGCGTCTGGAGCTGCCAACCTCATTGCCGCGGCTTCGACTTTATCGGGTGCGGTATTGGCCAGGAATTCCACGACAACCGCTAGTGAAGCAGCAGATTGCGCTTCAGTAGCTGACTGCGCCGACGCTGGAGTGATTGTTACTAACCATGAGGCGAGCGCCATTGCTGCAGTGATCAATTTGATGCTTCGAGTATTCATGAGCTCTCCATTTATGAGTACGATTTTGCGATTCGCGGTCATCCAACCCATGTTGCAAATTGCGACGCGTCGAAAAGCGACAAGTGGTACTGGAGCAAGGGCTATGCCAATTTTATAAACCGTATATAAATCGATATTTATCAATGATATATAGCTTAATGTGAGATCGCGAGTATCGGGCTCGGAGTTTATCGAGGGGCTTGTTTGATCATTTGATGAAGTCTCGGCGAGGTTTTGTTGATTTGATCAATCCAGCTCAAGCGTGGTCCACGGTGAACCGCCAGGCGGCCACGCAAAGTCACTCAAGACTCGCGTCATGCAACAAGCCGCTTTTCTTCAGGCGATAGGCCAGTGCCGGCCGGGTCAAGCCGAGCATGCGAGCGGCTTGCGAGACGTTTTGGTGTGAAAGCTCCATGGCGCGGCGCATCAGCCGTTCTTCCACAGCATCCAGGCTGATGTTTTTATCAAAGATCTGCGTAACCCAATCGGGACAAGGTTCTTCACCGCCAGCCTGAACCAACGCGCCATCAGAGTTGAGACGATCACCGTGCGAATCGTCTGTTTTTGGGAAGACTGCAAAGAGTGCATCCTGGCCTATGGTCTCGTTGCTGTCGGTCAGGATGACGCCACGCTCAATCGTATTTTCCAATTCGCGAATATTCCCCGGCCAGGCGTAGCGGCGACACAATTCAAGAGCTTTGTCTGATAAACCCAGCGTTCGCTTGTGATATTGCAAGTGAAACTTGCTTATAAAGTGCTCGGCCAGCAGTGGCAGATCTTCAAGTCGCTCGCGCAGTGGGGGAATCTGCACCGGAAACACATTCAAGCGGTAATAGAGATCGGCGCGAAACCGGCCCGCTTCGACGGCGTCGGCGAGGCTTTCATTGGTAGCAGCGATGACTCGCACATTGATCTTGCGGGTTCGGGAATCGCCTACCCGTTCCAGTTCACCCTCTTGCAGTACCCGAAGTAATGTCGCCTGCGCTCTGGGCGTCAGCTCCACCACCTCGTCTAGAAAAATCGTCCCTCCGTTGGCCCGTTCAAAGCGTCCTGGGCGGGTTTGATTGGCGCCGGTAAAAGCGCCTTTCTCAACACCAAACAATTCGGCTTCAATCAGGTCCTGAGGAATGGCAGCGCAGTTCACTGCGACAAACGCTTGCTCGGCGCGATCACTGCGCAGATGCACGCTCCGTGCGATGACCTCCTTGCCGACGCCAGTTTCTCCGAGCAGCAGGACGGAAATTTTTCCTTTGGCAGCCTTGTCGATCATCTTGCATACCTTCAAATAGGCAGGCGAGCGCCCTACTCCATAGAATTGAGCTTCCTGCTTCTCCAGGCTTCTACGCAGAGAGCTGATCTGTGATTGCAGTTCATACAGCTCCTCGATGATTGGGTCGGCTTGAAAGTACTGCCTGAATTCTGCGGCGTTCTCCCATTCCTCGGCAGGTTTACCAATAATGATGCAGCGCTCATCCCCGCATCCGCGACAGGTCGTTTCTTGGATGATGATTTCGCGTTTCATGAATGAAGAACTGTACGCACAGGCGTAGCCCAACAAAGACCAACAAACTGGTTCCTCCATCAGGCCGACTTCAGTCAGGCAAGTCTCGACCTCAAAGGAGTCAATCCATTCGAGCTCGCAATAAAAATGGCCGCTCTCCTGATCCAGCTCTAACTGAATGGGTTTCGCATTGACCATACCTTTGAGGGAATGCAGTTGCGGGCCGACCAGAAACATCTGCAACTGCGGACTGTCTGGTCTGAGCTTGCGGGCCATTTCCGCATCCTTGAGTCCAGACTGGTAGCCAAGGCGCAAGAAGAACCCCTTGGCGCGGTCGACGCCGAGGCTATTGATGAGTTCACGGCGAAAATTAGCCATCGCCGATACCTGCATCAACAACATGCGCTGCTCGCCAAACCAGATCTTGCCTTCCGTGCTTTGAAAACGAACCTGGTCGCTCAGGTCGTGAAAGCCGGAATAGTGGAGCTCAGGGTTGTAACTGACAGCCATTGAGAGAGACCTCGATTATTGTTTTGAGCGGTCTTGATCAAGCTGTGGCGCCGAGTGAAAGCACCGAAACAATCGATCGCGATATGAAGGGATTTTAGTGCATTGCTACGCAGAGCCAGCGGGCCTCCCGATGCAAAGACATGACGGTGCACGGGCTTCGCGGGCAGATGAAGGCAGTTACCAAGCGCCAAAGTCACAGCCAGGCTTAATGTTGGTGATCTGGCCCGAGCCGGCCATGTGCTGTGTTGGACTAGGTATTGATCATTCGCAATATCCCAGCAGATTGCGAATGCACGCCTTCAGTATCGGCCGTCGATGAACGCGGGAATGGGGCGCCTCCCTGGCAAAGCGGTACTTCACTGGCCCCTCACTCCCGTGCTGATCAACCTTCAGCGGGTACCGGCGTGTCGAGCAATTGCTGCTCCCACAGATAAGCAATGCCGCTACCTGCAGCATGCTGGAGAAGCACATCGGTTACAGCGCCTGCCGTATCGAGGCGTGCCCAGTCGCGTTGCCATTCAGCCATGACTGCCAACCAGGTCATGACATTTGCCCCGGCGCCGACCATGCGTTGGATGGCGACTTGATGGGCTTCGACCGAAACGCCACCGCACGCGTCGGTGACCACGGTAACGTCCCAGCCCTCGCCTAGTGCTTGAATCGCTGGCATGGCGACGCAGACCTCAGTCCACAGGCCAGCCAGGACCAATTGCTTGCGGCCTGTTGCCTTGACCGCGTCCACTACTTTCTTGTCTTCCCAAGTATTGATGAGCGTTCGGTCAATCACCTCCTGACCGGGGAAAACGTCGGTGATTTGCGGAAAGATCCAACCGCCACGCTCGGCAATCACACTGGTCAGAACGGTCGGGACGTTAAACGCCTTCGCAGCCTTCGCCAATGCTGTCGCACAGTTGACCGCTGCGTGCGGATCGTGGCTATTGAGATTGGTGAGTTGAAAAGGCTGGTGGTCGATCAACACAAGTACGGAGTCTTCTGGACGAAGAAGCGAAGCAAGACCGTTACGAAAAGCCATTAATCCATCCTCTTGTTGCCGTGGGTTGGCACGTTTATTTGCGGGATCAGTTTCCGTGCAGCGCGCCTTATGAGCGGCGATGCCTCATGCACTGTGCAGCGCCCTCAAACCTTCGGGTAGTAGCAGCGAATGACTAACTGTGTCGCGCAATGAGGAACGCCACGGTTTTTGCTGCCATTCTCTGGCGATGGCTTCACGGCTTCATGACGACGCGCCCCAGCGGTTTGCTTCGCTCCGCGAAGTCATGCGCAGCAGCCTGCGATAGGGTAAAGGCCCGTTCAATGACAACCCGTATACGCCCCCGCAATACATCCTGTAGCAGCTTGTCGACACTCGCACGCACTGCCGGCCGCTCGAAAAGTGGCCCCATGTACGCACAGATCAGGACGTCCCCGGGAACCGCTATTGGCGCCAAGGCGCGAACTCCGTAATGTGCAGTTCAGATGTACGTTCTGGTAGTCGCATTCCGTGCGTAGCTGCGTGACAAAAAAAGGAACGTGGAAATGGATATAGAAGAGCTTGAAACCTTTGTAGAAGTGGCCGATGCCGGCGGCATTTCCCGTGCGGCAACGCGCCTGGGCACGTCGAAATCTATCGTCAGTCGCCGGCTTGCCCGCCTGGAAGCAGAGCTGGGCGTGCAACTGATGGCGCGTACCACCCGCGGTGCGGCCCTTACCGAAGCTGGGGCGACCTTCCGCGACTACGCCGCCAGAATATGCGCTGAGGCCGAGTCGGCACGCGATGCGATCTTGCCTTCCGGCGAGCTTTGTGGCCGCCTGCGGATCGCCGCGCCCCTGACTTTGGGGCCAATACATTTCGCGCCGATCCTCGCGGAAATGGCCAGGCGTCACCCACAGCTTCATGTGCAAACGAACTACACCGATCGTTTCGTTGACCTCATCGCCGAGGGGTATGACTGCGCGATACGGGTGGGCTACCTGCCCGATTCCAACATGATCGCCCGGTGTATCGGACCGATCTTTGGCCAATTGGTGGCAAGCCCCGTCTATATCAAGGCGCATGGAGCGCCCGAAACACCCGACGAAGTCGTCAGCCACCAAGCACTGATGCAAGGCAATGAATCGTGGTCATTCATGGATGGTGACACGATGGTTACGGTGCGCCCGCAGGGAACGTTCAAAGCCGACAATGGCACCGCATTGCTGGCCGCAGCTTTGGCCGGCATCGGCATTGCCTGGTTACCTGACTGGGTCACGCATGAGCATTTGGCGAGCGGCGCACTTGTAGCGATCATGACGGATTATCCGCCGCCTCCAGCAGGCGCTTATGTAGTTCGACCGCCAGGCCAGCACCCTGCGCGAAAGATAAGGGTGCTCACCGAATTGCTGCTTGAATACTGCGACCAGGCGGCACATATTCCTGAGTCGCCACAGAGCTGAAAGACCCGATTGCAAGCTCCCTTAGAGTGAGTCCTGAAAGCAAAGTATGGATACCAGGCTTACTTATTGATCCATCAGAGCTATCGCGGCTAATACGTCCAGTCCTGATCAGCGCACCCGAATATTTCTCCAAAGTTTCATTCCTCACTCGCGAATAACGCCAACACCCGGTTGGATGTTCCGATTTGTGCGACACAGTAATACAACCCACGAGACTACAAACCAAGGAACTGGATCCCTAATATCCGCCCCCGTATCGGCACGCTTGCACCATCCCTGGTGAATGCGCGCGGCCAAATAACTGCATGCCAGACAGGTGAGTAATGATCGATTTGGAAGGAAAACGTGCGTTGGTGACGGGAGGAGCTCGCGGGATCGGCGCCGCTATCGCAGTGGCACTGGCAGAGAATGGCGCCGATGTTGCGTTCACCTACCAGCAGTCGACGGAAAAAGCTGAGGCAGTGGCCAAATTCATCGCTGATAAAGGGCGTCGTGCTATCACGATTCAAGCCGACAGTGCCAACCCGCAAGCCATTGAATGCGCAGTCGCGCAGGCCATCTCGACGCTGGGCGGCCTCGATATTCTCGTCAATAGCGCGGCTATCGGCTTGAACGGAATGATCGCCGACATTGATGTAGACGACTATCAAGCACTGATGGATATCAACGTGCGAGGCCCCGTCCTGTTCGCAAAGGCGGTCATCCCGCATCTGCCCGCTGGCGGAAGAATCATCACAATTGGCTCGGGACTGGCAGAGCGGGTGCCCTTTGCGGGTGTAACAGCCTATGCAATGTCCAAGTCGGCGTTGCTCGCATTCACCCGGGGTTTGTCACGTGAACTCGGCCCCACCGGCATAACCGTTAATCTTGTTCAGCCGGGATCGGTCGACACCGACGCAAATCCAGCCTTCGGCCCCGCCGGCGACTTTCAGCGGAGCCTGTCGTCCTTGGGACGTTTTGGCGAGCCTCGCGAGGTTGCGAGTGCGGTGGTCTATCTGGCCAGTCCTGCCGCGAGCCTGATCACTGGCGCCATCCTGACCGTGGACGGCGGTGCGATCGCTTGACTAACGCTCAGGCAGCTGTCCGCAGTGGACGGCAGCCATGGACTGTTGGTCAGGGGTTGAAACGCACTAATGGCCATTTGCAGAGGCAGGAAGCATTGGATATTGATGATCTTCGAACCTTCGTCGAGGTAGCCGACGCGGGCGGTGTTTCGTCGGCGGCCCGGCGACTGGGTGTTGCGAAATCGATAATAAGCCGCAGGCTTCTGAAGCTGGAAACCCAACTGGGTGTGCAGCTATTGGCCAGGACAACCCGTGGTGCTGCTGTCACCGAAGCGGGAGCCGCCTTGCGAGAGTATGCGGCGCGGATCGTCGCTGAGTTTGACGCGGCCAGGGACGCCATTGTTCCAGATGGAGACCTTCGAGGCCGCTTCCGGATCGCAGCACCGATCTCGTACGGCCCGACACATATTGCCCCCGTGCTTGCTGAAATGGGGCGACGCCACCCTCTCCTGCACATTCATGCAAGTTACAGCGATCGTATCGTCGATCTGATTGGCGAGGGCTTCGATTGTGCTATTCGGGTCGGCCATTTACAGAGCTCCAATTTCATCGCAAAGCGTGTGGGCAGCATTCACGGCAAACTCGTGGCAAGCCCAGGCTATGTGAGTACACATGGAGCGCCAGAGGCTCCCCACGAGATTCTTACGCATGAATCTCTTATGCAAGGTGCGGAAACCTGGCGGTTTATGGATGGCCAAAAGTCCATCATGGTTAATCCCCAAGGGCGCTTCAAGGCTGACAATCCTGTCGCGCTCGCCGCGGCAGCCGTTGCAGGTCTGGGTCTAGGGTACCTTTCTGACAGCGTCATCGACGAGCACATCAAATCTGGCGCATTGGTGTCCGTCATGCACAGATATCCCCCTGTTCCGGCGGGTATTTACATTGTTCGCCCCCAAAGCCAGCACCCTGCGCGAAAGATACGGGTGCTGACGGACATGCTGGTCGATTGGTTCGCAGATGTGAGCCCAGGCAACGTCCTCTCCCTTTAGAAGGCAAGCCACTCGGGACGGCGAGCGTTCAATCTATCCAATTGCCGGACGCATCTTCCACTCGTAGTTCCTGCACAACCATGCCATTCGCCTGCATGCAGGCGCTGAGCTGCGCATGTTTGCCTAAGATCAATCGCCTGAGTAGAATGCGATTCATTATCAATCATGTATGTCCCGGGATGCCGATGCGTAGCGACGAAACACTAGGTACTGCAGATCCAGGGATGCTCTATCGCACCCACTTCTCGTGGTTACAGGGCTGGCTGATTCGGCGCATCGGCTGTCGCGACAACGCCGCAGATCTGGCGCAGGACACCTTTGTGCGAGTGCTCAAGCACCGCCATCAGTCCGGCGCCCTGCGCGAACCCCGCGCCTATTTGAGCAGCATCGCCCGCGGTCTGATGATTGATCAGTATCGTCGTCGCGAACTCGAACGTGCCTACCTGGAAAGCATCACCTTGCTGCCGCAACACGAGGTTCCATCGGAAGAAAGCCGGCTGATGATTCTCGATGCGCTCGAGCGCATAGACCGTCTGCTCGACTCGCTTAAACCAAGAGTTCGCCAGGCGTTTTTATTTGCCCGACTCGACGGTCTGACCTGCGCACAAATCGCCGAAAAGCTCGGTGTTTCCCGAGCGACGGTGGAGCGCGACCTGGCCACGGCCCTGCAACACTGCTATCGCTTGCGTTATGTCGAGGCCTGAGCCCGAGGCGCTGGATCCGGCCATTGTCGAGCAGGCGATCCAATGGCTGGTGCGCCTTCGCTTCAATCAAGCCGATGAACAGACACAGCGCACGTTCGAGCACTGGCTGCAGCAGCGCCCGGAGCATGGATTGGCGTGGCAGCGTGTGGAAACGCTTGGCGATGAATTTGAAGGCGTGCCAGCTCAGCTGGCTCGACAAACCCTTAAGGGCGCCCAGCAGGGAATGCGCCGGCGGGAAAGCCTGAAGCTACTGGGCGTATTGGCGACGGTCGGCACGGCAGCCTGGCTCGGCCGCGACTACACCCCCCTGCCCTCCATGCTTGCACAGCAGCGCAGCAGCACCGGCGAGCAACGACGTTTCCAACTCGATGATGGCAGCCTTATCCAGCTCAATAGCGATAGCGCCGTCGACAGCGATTTCGACGCCCAGCGGCGCCTGATCATCCTGCGCCGTGGTGAAATCATCGTGAATGTCGGTGCGGATCAACACTCGCCGCAAGCGCGACCGTTGTGGGTGCAATCACGCGACGGGATCATGCGAGCCCACAGCTCGCGCTTTCTGGTCCGCGAGCGTGACGACGGCACTCTGGTCGCCGCTCAGGAAGGATCAGTCACGGTTTTCCCCGGTTCCGGTCAAGCGTCTGCGAGCCGCAACGTCCTGGCAGGAAACCAACTGCTGTTCACCTCAAGTGACGCCCGAAGGTTCAGGGACAACGGCCTTGATCTATGGGGTTGGGGTGACGGAGTGATCAGTGCGAACCATATGCGCCTTGGTGACTTCATCGCAGAGTTGTCGCGTTATCGCCCAGGAGTCCTGCGCTGCGCCGAAGAGGTCGCTGATCGACGCGTTTCCGGCACCTTCCAGCTCGCCGACAACGATCGGGTCCTGGCATTGATCGCGCAGTCACTGCGCCTGCACATTGATTACCGAACCCGTTACTGGGTCACCGTAACCGCTGCCACCTGACTCCACCCGAATATTTTTTCGCTACCTGAAAAATAATGAGGTGGTTTCTCATTCTCGTTCGACCTCTAAGGAAGGCCGGAATACAGGCCAGTCTGCCGATGTCCTTTCTTGGAGCGAGAAAATGAGTTCGTCCCCGGTTTCACAGCGCCATCCATTAAGTCGTGCCATGCACGGTGCGATCCTGGGTTTGATCGTGAGCAGCTACGCATTGCCATCGCTGGCGCAAACCTCGGGCGCTGATCACAGCAATCAAGTCAAACAGTGGAATATCGCCCCCGGGCCACTGGCGCCAGCGCTTGACCGCTTTGCGCGCGAGGCTGGCATCAGTCTTTCCTTCGACGCCTCGAGTGTGGCGAACCGCACCACGGCTGGGGTGAATGGCTCGCTCGATACATCGGCAGCGCTGTCATCCCTGCTCCAGGGCAGCGAATTGCAGATCGAACAGCAAGGCCCAAATGCTTACCTGCTGACCCCTCAAGCAAAAACCGCCGGCCCGCTGGAGCTCGACGCAACGGCTGTTGAGGACTACCGCCTCGCCCCGCTCATCATCAATGCCAAGGTCCGGGTCAGTGCCGACGACGACGCCAACTCGGTGGTTGCCAAGGAGCTCTGGGTGGGCGGCAAGGTCGCCACCAGCATTCTCAATACACCGGCATCGGTGTCGGTGGTGACCAACAAGGAAATGCAGCAACGCAGCGTCAGCACCACGGAAGAAGCGCTGCAATACACGCCGGGCGTGGTCAGCGACTTTTATGGTACGGATGATCGCAACGACTATTTCCAGATCCGCGGCTTCCAGGCCACCACCTACCGTGACGGCTTGACCCTCAGCTCGATGCGCGGGGTACGCGAAGATCCGTTCGCCTATGAGCGCATCGAGATTCTGCGTGGCGCTAACTCCACCCTGTTTGGCCCTGCGGACCCGGGCGGTTCGGTAAATTTCGTGACCAAACAGCCGCGCTTCGAGAAGTTTGGCCAAGGCTATGTGACCTACGGTTCGTTTGACCATGTCGAGACCGGCATCGATGTCGGCGATGCGCTGAACGACGAGAAAACCCTGGCCGGCCGTTTTACTGCCAAAGGCCAGAACAGCGATCGCGAGTACGATCATTCGCAGGACGACAACCAGTTGTTCATGGGTGGCCTGACTTGGGCACCGACGGATTACACATCGGCCACGATGATTCTGGATTACCTGAAAACCGAAAGTTCGCCCAACAGCGGCGGCTATCCGCTGGATCGGGAATACGACCGCAGCAAGTTTTATGGCGAGCCCAGCTACAACTTCCACGATGTCGAGCGCACCAGCCTCAGCGGTAACGTCACCCATGATTTCGACAACGGTTTCGTGCTGCGCAGCAATCTGCGTTACAGCAAGTTGACCGATGATTTCGGCTACGTGTACCTCAGCGACAGCGCCGCGCGTGTCGGTACCACCGTTGATCGATACCTGTTTGGCACCGACACCGAAGCTGACCAGTTCAACGGCAATCTGATGCTGCAATACGATGCCCGCTTCGAGAACATCGACAGCAGCAGCCTGGTGGGCGTGGAGTATCTCGATTCGACCACCAAGGAAAGCTCGGTCTACGCCCTGACAACCCCGATCGATATTGCCAACCCTGTGTTTACTGGCGTTCCACGCTCAATCGCGCCGTATGCCGTCAACAAGCGAGACGCGACCACCAAGGCCGTCTTCCTTCAGCAGAACCTGTCGTTCTACGAGCGTTTCATCGTCACCGGAGGCGTGCGCAACGACTCGATGGACCTGACCAGCAAAGGCTTGCAATCCACTGAGAAAGACAACTTCTCCGAAACCTCCTACCGAGGTGCGTTGACCTATATCGTCAACGATGAGGTGTCCACCTACGTGAGCATGGTCGAATCCGTCTCGCCGCCGCAGGTTGGCGTGACACCGCAGACAGGCAGGCAGTACGAAGTGGGCGTGAAGTATGCGCCGATGGGAATGGATGCACTGTTCTCCGCCGCCGTGTATGACCTGACCCAGGAAAACGTCACCATCGCCGTGGTGCTGCCGAGCGGCATCATCGAGCAGCAGACAGTGGGCGAATCGCGGGCGCGTGGCCTCGACCTGGAGGCCAAGGCGCAGGTGACGCAAAACCTGAGCCTGATCGGTGGTTATTCCTACATGGAGTCCGAGGTACTGCGCGGTTCGTTGTACGACGGCAGCTCGCTGAAGGGTAACGAATTCGCCACGGCACCCAAGCATTCAGCTTCGCTGTGGAGTTACTACGACGTACCCGCCACTGATGTCAGCGTGGGCCTGGGTGCGCGCTACGTCGGCGCTTATTACTTCGATGCAGCCAACTCCGGCAAAAGCGATGGCACTACCCTGTTCGACGCCGCCTTCAACTACAAGATCGCCAAGGGCACCGACCTGGCGGTGAACGTCAGCAACCTGCTGGATGAGCAGCACGTGGTCGGCTCCGGCACCGCGAACTTCTACAACCCGGGCCGCGAGATTACCGCCAAGCTGAGCTACAACTGGTAAGCAGGCGGGTCAGCGTTTTTCCCCACACAGAAAACGGTGCCCGCGTTACCGCGGGCACCTTCGACTTGGTTGTTAGCCGCCGACCTCACGCAAAATTCTCTCAAGCTCAGGACGGGTCCACCTCTCCCAAGGGAATACCTCCCGGTCATCGCCGCTGTGCCAATACTCGCCCGCATCAAATGCCTGATAGATCGAAAATGCCGGCTCGGGCATCTCTGCGTACAAGGACAGATCGACGATATCGCTGATGACAATATTCATCACCTCATCACAGTAGTGAAAATCGCGGCCGCCGGTGATAAACAGTCTTGCCACTGAGATCGCCAACTGATTGAGAAGATCGCGGCTGTCGATCTGCAGGTGCTCACACATAACATTTAATTCGGTGTTTGGGGCTTTCTCAATCATCCCCAGTACGTAATCAAGCTCGGCATCACTAAGACCTGTGGCCATATGATCAAAGTACTCGTGAGTTCGGTTTTGCGATGGATTCAGGACAAGCCTGTTAGAAAACATGTTGGCAGATTTGCTGTTAAGCGACAGCTATGGTTCGAAAGCAGCTTCTGATTGGGTGGTCCCGTTTTCCCCCGGGGCTTATTCGGCAGAGGTCGACTTGGACTGTCATCAGATAAAGTGACAAAGCGGGTATCGAGACCCGCGCTCACTGGCGCTAGCGAATTGAGATAGTACACAAACACAAGGGTGGCCGCTTTTGGGTATTCGGCGATCCGTGACACGAAGATCGGTCAGAAGCGGCCAGTCAGTATCGATGAGATACGTTGGATGATTCCATTTTCAAATGAGCCGCGGGCAATACCCAGGTTGATCTACGCTTGAATAAAATCACGCGGAGAAACAGATCATGTCCCTCGCTCCCGGAAGTCTATTGGCCCTGGCTTTGGGTGTCTGCTTTTGCACATCCGTACTTGGACAAGGGGCAGCAGACAGCGATTCTCCACCGGCGATACTGCCCTTGGCATCCGAGAGTGCGCCGAGACTCATTGCCTACCCGCCGCTTGCCGAGCCGCTCGCCCGTGGAGTGGTCATCATCCAGTTTCGAACAGAGCACGCCAGGATCATGCCGGTTTTTGGCAAGGTGGCTGCGCAGGTATCACCACGCTTAGGTCACCTTCACGTGACCGTCGATGACTGGAAAGGTACGTGGGCGCACACCAGTGAAGACCCGATTATCCTGGTCGGGCTAACGCCCGGTCCTCACAAGGTTCTCTTGGAAGTGGCCGATCCGACGCACCAGATCATCACCAGTACGACAGTGAGTTTTACAGTACCGGAGAAGAAACCGATGGACGCTCCCCGTACTGACGATGATCACGCGGTAAAACCATGACCGCCGTGCTATCACCGTAACAGGCAACGATCGGCGTCTCTGCCAACGACTGCCTGGCTCAATATCTCCAGAAAACCGGGGTCACGAGCACCAACACCGTCAGGATTTCCAACCTGCCTAGCAGCATGCCAACGGTGAGTAGCCATTTGGCCGCATCGGGCAGTGACGAGAAATTACCTGCCGGGCCGATGATTGTGCCCAGGCCGGGGCCGACGTTACACACCGCCGTAGCGGCGCCGCTCAGGGCGGTAATCCAATCAAGCCCGATCAGCGCCAGGCCCAAAGCGATGGCGGCAATCGTGATGGTGAAAAAAAACGAGAAGGTCAGCAGCGAACGGACGATCTCCTCGTCGATGGGATGGCCGTTGTATTTTTTCTGAATCACGGCCCGAGGGTGAATCAACTGCTTCAAGCTGCTGACCAGAAGCGCGGCAGCCACCTGAAAACGGAAGATTTTCAGCCCGCCTGCCGTTGAGCCGGAGCAACCACCGACGAAGGTCAGATAGAAAAACAGCAACACAGCGAAGCTGCCCCACAGGGTGTAGTCGCCAACCGCAATTCCGGTGGTCGTGACGACCGAGGTCACATTGACCGCCACGATACGAAACGCGTCCCACCATCCGTAGTCGCTGTGAAAATACAGCCAGGTACCTACTGCCAACGATGTGACGAGCAGGAATCCAATAAACCCGCGTACCTGGTGATCCCTGATCAGCGCACGCCGATTGCCCCGACAGGTTGCGACGTACAAGGTGAATGGCAGGCTGCCCAGGATCATGATGACTACCGCCACCCAGTGAATTGCTGGCTGCTCCCAGTGCCCGAGGGAGGAGTCCGACGTCGAGAACCCGCCGGTAGAGATCAACGACATTGCGTGGTTGATCGCTTCGAATGGGGTCATTCCTGCGAGCCAGAGCGCCAAAGTGCCGATACCCGTCAGGCCCAGATAGAGCAAAAGAATGTACTTGGCTGCGACATGAGAACGTGGTGTCACTTTCTCCGACCAGTCCGAGGACTCTGTCTGGAAAAGACGCATGCCGCCGACTCGCAAGAGCGGAAGAATCGCGACAGCCATGCCGATAAAACCGATGCCGCCTAGCCAGTGCAGCATGGAACGCCAGATCAACAAGCCGGGAGAGGCGCTATCCAGACCGGTGAGTACCGTCGAGCCAGTGGTTGTGATGCCCGACATCGTTTCAAAGAACGCATCGGTGTAGCTGATATCGCTGATGAAAACCATGGGTAACGCTGCGAAGGCGCACACAACAACCCAGCTCGCGGTAGTCAGCAGGTACATGTCCCTGGGCCGAAGATTGCCAGTCTCCGGACGCCCTCGCATGATCAACAGCAGACCACAGATGAAGGTAATCAGACTCGACCAGAGAAAGGCCGACAGATCGTCGCTATGCTCATAGACCACCAGCGTCATCATGGGTATAGCCATGCTTACCGCCAGGGTGATCAGAAAAATACCCAAGATGAAGCCGATAAGCCGAATTGCTGCGAGGGACATCACGATAGCGTTCCAAATTAGCGCGGCGCAGTATCGGATGCCCTCAATAAAGACTGCGTAAATTCTCCGTAAAATTTTGACCTGCAATCAGTCAGGCTGCGGGAGTCAAAGCGTAGCTATGAGTCAATTACAGGCCTTCGCAACAGGCCGAAAACGGCAGAAGCCGCCAGTGCCAGCCCTCTTCGCATCAAACGAGTCCCGACCTGATGCTGCATGCTGCGCGTAAAATCTGGCTGCAGCATGCAGTGCCGTGCAAACAGGAGTTGATCTGCGCTGATCGCTAATCAGGAGGAAACGAGTCTCTCGTAATCAGAGAAGGGCTTGAGCGCGCAGTACTGCACGTGCAGCAGATTCCCTTTGACGTAAGGCAGCGCCTCGATGTAATCACGCGCCTCTTCGAAGGTGACGGACTCCAGTTCAAACGCGGCACCGGGACCATCGGCCAGCCCATGAACTGCGCGCACGATACCGCCAGCGAAGCCTTGCCAAACTTGCAATACCTCCGGTTTCGCCAGCCGCTTGAAGTCTTCTGCCGCTCCATCAGCACGGCGAGTCAGAATCACGAAGGTTTTCATGTCACCTCCTCCGTTTTCAGCTGCTTGCGCTGGGTTGTTTCAGCATACGCGACGTGCGCCATTATGCCGCTCTGGCCCACGGCCACATGCGGTTTAAGCTCATTGCGGGGAGTGTAGTCCCCACCGTTTTGGGGCCGGAAGGGTATTGGCGCATCTGTGAACAAATCCTCGAGTCGGGTGCGCCAAGCCTCTTTAGCTGCGACGGCATCTGCGGCGGTCAAGTTGCCAGTGCCGTATATGGCGAACGTCGGCAGCACATCGAACCCAGGAAAGTAGAGCGAGCCGTGCGTGATCGGAAACAGCAATTGCTCGAGTGGTCCGTTGATGCCGCGCGGCGAGTAGTCATCTGCGGGGCCGCCGACAGCGACTGACAACATGGCCCGCTTGCCTTTGAAAGCGCCGTCACCATAGCGGTAGGCGTTGCCAGCGTCCTTGTAGCCGTGGGCGAGTCCGGCTGCCCAGACGCGATCTATCCATCCCTTCATGATGGCAGGCATGCCGTACCACCAGAGCGGAAACTGGAAGATGACTACGTCTGCCGCTAGAACCTTGTCTTGCTCCGCCGCCACGTCAGGGCTTTGGCTGCGATGACGATAGGCGTGGGCGGACTCTGCTCCGAACGAGAGCCGCTGAGGGTTGGCCCGCTGAGGAAAGTCGTGCTCGTCGAATATCGCTTTCCAGCCCATGGCGTATAGATCGGATTGCAGGACCTCGTGTCCTTGCGCAGTCAAGCATTCAACAGACACATCCACCAGTTGCCGCGTTAGCGACGAAGGCTCGGGATGGGCATAGATGATCAGTACTTTTTTCGACATGAAGGACGGCTCCGCTGTGATTTCGAAGGAGTGTCGCGGGGCTAGGGCCATCTGTGAAATCGCAAAATTTTGCTGCTAACATAAGATCGATGGATACCAGACGCCTTGATCTAAATCTGCTTGTGACGTTGGAGGCCCTTCTCATTGAGCAGAACGTGACCCGGGCTGCCGCCCGTCTGCATTTGAGCCAGCCAGCAGTCAGCGCTCAGTTGAGCCGTCTGCGCGACGTCTTCAACGACCCTCTTCTGATCCCCGCGCAGCGTGGAATGACGCCCACCGTCAAAGCCTTGGAGCTGCTCGTGCCGCTTCGCCAGGCACTTGACCAGGTAAGGGCGACGGTCACTACTCATCTGAATTTCGAGCCCGCGACGGCGAGCCTGACGGTATCAATCGCCTGCACGGATTACGTGCAGGCGGTTTTGATCAAACATCTCGTTGTCGCCATGCGACGCGAAGCGCCGGGTGTCCGCATCGCACTGCGCATCTTGGACGTACCACAGCTGGAGCTGCAGATGACCCGCGGCGAGGTGGACCTGGCCGTGATAAACATGAATGGGGTTCCGCCCGCACTGCACTCGCAACACCTCTATGATGAGAGTTACGTGCTCATCGGGCGTCGTGGGCATCCAAGCCTGCGCGCGGGCCTGACCGTGGATGAGTTCGCGCAGCTGGAACATGTCGTGGTGTCACTGCGCGGCGGAGGCTTCTCTACCTCGGTGGATCACGCCTTGGTAGCGCACGGGCTGCGGCGTAACGTCGTTCATTCAGCGTCGTCATTTCTTCCAGTACCGGAGTTGGTCGCGCAGTCCGATTGTGTGGCCCTGGTTCCAAGTCGTCTTGTAGACGGTCGCAGCGAGCAACTGCTGTGCGTAGCCCCTCCATTGCCGGTGGAAGGTTTTGCGATTGGCTTGTTCTGGCATGAGCGGTCGGATGGGCACGCCGGCTTCAAATGGGTACGTGAGTTCATCACTCGCGTGGCCGATTCTCGTGCATCCGATTATGGCAACCCAAGAACTCTGGCAACCTTAAAACCCGTCTAGACAAGCTAGCGTGTCGAGTACTCGATAGGTCAAAGGCTCGCTGGTTGGCTCGCTCTTGCAAGCCCGCTGAGGCAATAAATCTACATCCATCTACTTATGGCCGATTATGGTTTTATCGGCATACCTGAATGACTGTTTTTGGCCGTCAGCGGTCATTCGCCACCGGCAGCTATCAGCCGAGATGCCCGTACATCGGCCCCAAGCAAGCCACTCACCAAACCTGGCCCCAGGTTTGTCCTGTCTAAAATCCCAAACCCGCACAAAAAAATCACCGATGCGTTGTCAGTTGATCCTTTTCAGCCTATCTTCAATAAAACCTATACAGCCAACCTGTATGCGTACAACCTTTTCACCCGACTGTGTCCTTAACCCGCACCGCCACGAGTAACCCGAATGAGCCCACTACTAGCCAGCCATTACCGTGAAATCCTCGTTGGCGTCGGTGAGAACCCGGAACGCGAGGGTTTGCTGGACACGCCCCAGCGCGCCGCCAAGGCGATGCAATACCTGTGCAACGGATACGCGATGAGCCTGGAAGACGTCACCAACGGTGCGCTGTTCGAGTCGCAGAGCGATGAGATGGTGATCGTCAGCGACATCGAGCTCTATTCGCTGTGTGAGCACCATATGCTGCCGTTTATCGGCAAGGCGCATGTGGCGTATATCCCCACTGGCCGGGTGTTGGGGCTTTCGAAGGTGGCGCGGGTGGTCGACATGTTCGCGCGGCGCCTGCAGATCCAGGAAAACCTTACTCGGCAGATTGCTCAGGCGATCCAGCAGATCACCGATGCTGCCGGTGTCGCGGTGGTTATTGAAGCCAGGCACATGTGCATGATGATGCGCGGCGTCGAGAAGCAGAATTCGATCATGACCTCCTCGGTCATGCTCGGTGCCTTTCGCGACAGCTCGACGACGCGGCAGGAATTTCTCCAGCTCATCGGCCGGCGCTAGGCCTATACACAGCCTGTTAACTGTACAAGCACAAGGAGTAGGAAGATGACCCGATTTCTGCTGCTGTTAGGACTGGCGCTCAGCATTGCAAGCTGCGGCAGTGTCGATGTTGCTCGTTATGCGGATCAGCAACCGGCATTGAGTCTGGAGCAGTTCTTCAGCCAGCCCGTCAAAGCCTGGGGGATGTTTCAGAAACGCAACGGCGAAGTGGTCAAGCGTTTCGAGGTCGATATCGCCAGCCGTCGTGAAGGTGAAAACCTGATCCTCGACGAGCGTTTTCTTTACAGCGACGGCACCCGTGAACGCCGAGTCTGGACCCTCACTCCTGGCGGCAATGGTCAGTGGAGCGGTCGCGCGCACGATGTGGTCGGAGTTGCGCAGGGCCAGATTGCTGGAAACACCTTCCACTGGCGTTATCGCCTGAACCTGCCAGTCGACGACTCGACCTACGAGATGAGCATGGACGACTGGATGTACCTGGTCGACGAAGACACGTTGATCAACCGCACCCGTATGTCCAAGTGGGGTTTCGAAGTCGGTCAGGTGACGGTGTTCTTCCGGCGCCAGAACGCTGGAGCGAACCCATGAGCAGTGGGTTGACCCTGGCCTCGTTCGGCGACGGTTATCGCGCCTTGGTGATCGGCGCCAGTGGCGCCCTCGGCACGGCGTTTTGCCAACATTTGAAGCAGGATCCACGCTGCGCCAGCGTCCGTACGCTGGGACGCAAAACTGTGCCGAAGCTCGACCTCGAGCAGCCCGAAACGATCGCCAGCGCCGCCGCCGAACTGGCAGCCGAAGCGCCCTTTCACCTGATCATTCACGCGGCCGGCCTGCTCCATCGCGACCAAGTCAAGCCGGAAAAAAGCTACAGCGCAATCGAAGCCGAGTCGCTGCAGGCCGTGTTTCAAGTCAACACGCTGGGGCCGGCATTGCTGCTGCGCGACTTTCTGCCATTGCTTGCGCCTCAAGGCGCGATGGCGATGCTGTCGGCGAAAGTCGGCAGCATCGGCGACAACCGTTTGGGCGGCTGGTACGCCTATCGCGCCTCCAAGGCTGCGCTGAACATGCTGATCAAGACCGCCGCCATCGAGCTTTCTCGCACGCGACCGCAGAGTCGCTTGCTCAGCCTGCACCCGGGCACGGTGGTCTCGCCGTTGTCGCAACCTTTTCGCGGAGCCGCAAGCGCCCGCCCGGCAGACATTGCCGCTGCGCAATTACTGAGTCTGATTGACACGCTGACGCCGGCCGATAGCGGCCATTTCTTCGCCTACGATGGAGAACGCCTGCCCTGGTAGGCAAGGAGTGAAGCATGAATCTGCAAACCCTCACCGAACGTGCGGCCAACAGTGAAGTTCGCGAACTGGAGCTGCTGTCACTCGAAGGTGGATTTTATCTGGCGAGAATTCGCGTAGATCAGGGCCAGTTCACCTTGCTCGATGACGCGGCCAAGCCAATGCACCTGCGTTCAATCACCCACCTTCGCGACTTGCTGCAAACCGTGCCGGCGTTTCCCTGCGTACTGGTGCAGCAATGCGTGCACGACGAAATGTGCGGCCGGGATTCAGGGCCGGTTGAAGAGCTGCGCATTCCATTTTCGCTGACCACGCCGTTATGACGCTGAAGCGAGGCGAGCGCTGAATGGCAGGCTGATAAAGCGCGCGTCGCCCACCGGCGACGCATTTATCGAACCCCTGCCCCGTCCACGGGTCTGCTTCACATCGATTCCCTGGAAGTAAACCCATGTCCACTCAACACACACTTGTCCTGCTTGCCCGAGGCGGATACGCCGCGCGCGGCGTTCTGTATCTGATCATCGGTATCTTCGCGCTGCTGGCGGCGCACGACTCCACCAAACCGAAAGACAGCCACAAGAGCCTTGAAGCATTGCTCAGCCAGCCCTTCGGCTACGTGCTGATTGGTGTTGTGGTCGCCGGCCTGCTGGCCTTCGCCGCCTGGCGTGCGCTGCAAGCGATCCGCGATGTCGACCACCACGGCAGCGAGTTCAAAGGCCTGGTCATTCGCGCAGGTCTGCTCGCCGGCGGTCTGGTCAATGCGGCGCTGGCCTTCTTTGCCTTGGGTCTGTTGGTGAGTGGTCTCAGGAGTTCGGGCGGCTCCGGCGATGGCAAGACCAAGGATCTGCTCGCGCAGCTGCTGTCGTTCGAGCATTCGAACCTGTTGATTTACCTGATCGCGCTGATCCCGCTGGGTGTCGGTATCGCCCACATCATCAAAGGCTGGAAGGCCACGTTCGAGAAATACTTCGAAGCGGATGACGAAGTGATGCGTTACGTGCGCCCGGTGTCGCGCTTTGGCTTGATCGCCCGAGGCGTGGTGTTTACCGAGATTGCAGTGTTGATGGCGGTCAGTGGCTCGGTTTACCAGGCAACCAATCCACCCGGCATGAAGGAAGCACTGGATGCTTTGCAGAATCTGCCGGCAGGCGGCGTGCTGTTGATGCTGATGGCGTTGGGGCTGATCGCGTTTTCGGTGTACAGCTTTTCCGAAGCGGCCTGGCGCCGGATCGAAATGGATGTGCCGTTGTAAGCGGCGATTCGAGGGGGCGTTTGCCCCCTCGACTGCTTCCCGTCAAGTAAACAGATCAACGCCCAACTGGAACGCTACCCATAGCGCCAGACCTGTAGCAAACATCAGCGCGATGTTTTCAAACAGGTTGTTGCGGTACTGCTTGTCCAGCAGCGATTTCTGGTTGGACATGATCAGCAAGCCCAGGGAAATCACCGGCAAACCAATGATGTTCAATGCGCTGACACCAATGGTCAGGGTGACGAAATCCGGCATGCCCGGCATCGACCAGATCAGCGGCGTGACCAGAATGAACAGCATGAACCACTTGTGCATCGGGTCGTGATGGAACTCTTTACCGTACTTCTCGCGACGCTCAGGACGAACATGCTGGAAGGCATCGGTGATCAGCATCGGAAACGCCGTGGTCTTGCCTGAAATACTGGCGAACAGCGTCGCGAACACACCGATGAAGAACACGTACCAGCCGATCGGGCCGAAGAAGATTTCCAGCGCCTTGCCCAGATCGCCCAAGGTTTTCACCTCGATGCCGTTGGGCCGTAGGATTTCCGCGCCGACGATCCAGATCGCCAGGTTGATGATGATCCCGACGAACACCGCAAACAGCAGATCGTTACGCTGAATGCGCTTGTGCTGCGGCCCGGTCCAGCCTTTCTGGCGCATGACATAGGGGTGCACGAAGTTGGCGATCGAGCCGGCAACCGCGCCGATCACTGAAACCGCCACCAGCAACGCGCCATGCACGCCTTCGTCCGGCGGAATGCTGAAGCCGATGGTGCCTTTGATGATGCCGCTGACATCCGGACCGGACATCACCGCCAAGGCGATGAACGCCAGGGTCATGATCGCCAGCAGCAGCTTCATCACGCCTTCGATCATCGTGTAGATGTTGCGCCCGACCAGCATCCACACCGCCAGCACCACCGCCACCGAGCACAGCAATGGCTGATCGATCTTGAACAGCATCGCCAGCGACTCCCCTGCCCCCTTGATCATGTAGGCGTTCATCAAGTGCCCCATCAACAGGGCATAAACCAGCATGAACCAGGCAAACACCGGGTTGAGCTGGGCGTAGCCCTGCAGGATGGTCATGCCCTGGTTATTGCACAGCTGGAACCGGGCAATGATGTTGACGATCAAGTATCTCAACAGCAAAGAGACCGCCAGCACCCACATCATGGCGTAGCCGTAGTTCGCACCGGCCACTGAAGACGTGATGAGATCGCCCGCACCGAGCCACGACAGCACGGCAATAATGCCGGGGCCGAGCAGTTTCAGCGTACGCAGGAAAAGGTTTTGCGGTTTTGCGGCGGCCTGATGATCGAGTGGAGCCATGCTCGTCATAGGGGTATCTCCGTTATTGTTTTTGTGAGAGTTGTTGCACTGCGCACATTAGGTAGGATGTCGTACAACAACGCTAACGGGAGAGTATGTAGAAATGTGTCAAACCTCAATCACGACCACCCTCTCCGATCATTTCCGCTGATCAAAATCATCTAGAACAAGCATGTTAAATAAGCGTAGCGACGTTACAGGCCGACGAAATAGCCATTGATGGCCCAGCCAATCACTCATAGGATGACTGATCACAACAACAATAAGGCTGAAAATGATGAAAGGAACCCTCTTGATCGCTGCGCTCGCCTCCACGTTGAGCGTGACGGCTAACGCCGCTACCTACGCTTACATCTCAAGCCCCGGCGACGGTCTGATCTCGCAATATAGCCTCGATCAGAGCAACGGCGCACTCACCCTCGTTGAGCAGATTCAGGCCGGTGATCAGGTCAATCCCATGGCCCTCACCCCGGACGGCAAAGTGCTGTTTGCAGCGTTGCGGGTCAAGCCTTTCCAGGTTTTGGGCTATCAGATCGACTCCAAAAGCGGGCACCTGACAAAGTTTACCCAGGCGCCTCTGGCAGAGAGCATGGCTTATCTGTCGACTGACCGAAAAGGTCGCTACCTGCTCGCTGCGTCCTACGGCGCCGATGCGCTCAGCGTTCAAAAGATCGGCGAGGATCATCAACCTTCCGCCAACATCCTGCGTTATCCGACCGGCCTGCACGCGCATTCGATTCGCACCGAGCCGAGCAATCGCTTTGCCTACGCCGGCAACCTGGGCACCGACAAGGTGCTGCAATATCGCCTGGACGCCAAGACTGGCGAGCTCAGCCCGATCGGCAGCGGCTCGGTCAGCGTCCCGGAGAAAACCGGGCCTCGGCACCTGGCGTTCTCGCCCAACGGCAAATTCCTTTACGTGGTCGGTGAAATGAGCGGCACCGTGACGGCGTTTTCAATCGACGAGGCCAGCGGCGCGTTGACCCGAATCGCTGAAGCCAATGGCATTCCCGAGCGATTGAAGCTGGCCCACGGCGAAGTCCGTGATGCGCGCAACAACGATCTGAAAGACGACCCGACCCCACGCATCTGGGCTGCCGACCTGCGCATGTCGCCGGATGGAAAACTGCTGCTGATGAGTGAGCGCACCAGCAGCAGCGTTTCGGCATTTGCCGTGGATCCGGCAACAGGGGGACTCACGTTTCTCGACAACTACCCCGTGCAAGAACAGCAACCACGCAACATCGCCTTCTCCCCAGATGGCCGCTGGCTGCTGGTGACGGGCGAGAAAAGCGCCAAGGTCGGTACGTACGCGGTGAGCAAGGATGGCGCGCTGAAGCGTGTCGGTGAAGCGGCGTCCGGCAAAGGCTCATTGTGGATCGAGATACTGCAAACGCCTGACGCATGAATATCTGCGGAGCAGCAACTGCTCCGCCGTTCTGCAACTAATCCCCCGCCGCTTCGGTCATTAGGTTTGCCGAGGTTGATACATTTACGCAGACCTCACTTTCAAGAGACTGCCCACCGTGATCAGCCATCTCGATCGCCGCAACAACCGCTCGCTGGACAGTCTGAATTTCTTTCTCGCCGATGTCCGCGACGGCCTCGGGCCGTACCTCGCCATCTACTTGATCGCCGTGCACCACTGGGACCCGGCCAGCATCGGTGTGGTCATGACCCTCGCCGGCATTGCCGCGCTGGTCACGCAGACGCCCGCTGGTGCGCTGGTTGACAGCAGCCGGGCGAAACGTGCGCTGATCATCATCGCCGCGCTGTTGGTGACGGTGAGTTGTCTGCTCCTGCCGTTCATTTCGTCATTCAGTCTGGTGGCGTTGACTCAGGCTTTGAGCGCTGCGGCAGCATCTATTTTTGCCCCGGCGATTTCCGCGATCACCCTGGGCATCACCGGCCCGCGAGCATTCACCCGGCGTACCGGTCGCAACGAGACGTTCAACCACGCCGGCAACGCGTGCGCGGCGTTATTGGCCGGTTTGTTTGCGTATCTGTTCGGTCCGGTGGCGGTGTTTTATCTGATGGCGGTCATGGCGCTGGCCAGCGTGATTGCCGTGCTGTTCGTCTCGGCCGAGGCGATTGATCACGATGTCGCGCGCGGCCTCCAGCCTGGCGATCAAAGCCATCAGCCGTCCGGATTCAAGGTACTGCTGAGCAATCGCCCGTTGCTGATGTTTGCCCTGTGCTGCGCGCTGTTCCACTTGGCCAACGCGGCGATGCTGCCGCTGGTGAGCCAGAAACTCGCCCAAGCCAACTTGCACATGGCCACGCCGCTGACGTCGGCGTGCATCGTCGCCGCGCAACTGGTGATGGTGCCGATGGCGCTGCTGGCCGGTGCGAAAGCCGATGTCTGGGGGCGCAAACCGTTATTGCTGGCGGGTTTTCTGATCCTGCCGCTGCGTGGCTTGCTCTACACCTTCTCGGATGATCCGTACTGGCTGGTCGCCGTGCAGTTGCTCGACGGCGTCGGCGCTGGGCTGTTCGGCGCGCTGTTCCCGGTGATGGTCAAGGATCTGACCCTCGGCTCCGGGCATTTCAATGTCAGCCTCGGCGCGCTGACCACAGCATTTGGCCTTGGCGCGGCGCTGAGCAATGGGCTGGCCGGATTTGTCGTCGAGGCCGCCGGTTACAGCGCGGCATTCCTGACCCTGGCCGCAATTGCAGGGGCAGCGTTTCTGCTGCTATTGATCGGCGTTCCGGAAACGCTGCAGCGGACTGAGCAATTCGAGTCCGCTGCAGTTATGGGCCAAACCTGAGCTAATCGCCACCGCAGCCATCGCCTAAAACGCTGTAAGTGGCGACATGCCGCTGGCCGTGACTGTCTTCATAGACGACCTCCACCGGAACAATTCCGCAGGCGGCGCTGGTGTCGGTGATGCTGATGGTTTTGGTGATATCCAGTGGCACGCCGGTTTGTGCAGGTTCGGTGGCGGCGAACACGTTGCCGGCGAGGATGGTCAGGGTCAAAGCAATAAACGTTTTCATCGTGTGATCTCTCTATAAAGGGGAAGGAACTCAGGCCTGACGTTCGGTCAGCAATTGGCGCGCGGAATCGGCCATGACCGGCAGCGCTCCGGCGAGCATCAGGACGTCTTTGAGCACCAGGCGTCCGGCGCCGGACAGATAGGGAAAGCCATGCTGACCATCGCCCAGCGCAGCGACCCAGGCTTCAGGCGTGGTGACCAGAAAGCTCAGGGTCACCAGCGGCGTAGCGAACGCCAGCGCGCCACCGAGCAGGCCGGTGCGGCGGGACAGCGGGTTGGACAGGACCAGCAGACCGATGAGGATTTCCACCACGCCAAGCCCGGTGGAAAAGCCGTAGGTGTTGTTCGCGGTCTGCCAGGTGCGCTTGTCGGCGTTCAGCTCGCCCTCATGGGTCAGGTGCGCCTTGTAGTCTTGCGGGTGTTCGTAGAAGAACGACATCACCGGGCTGTTGGCGACGAAGGGCGTGATGCTGTCGGCTTCGTACGGGACGAATTTCAGCGCGCCGATCCACAGGAAGACGATGGCGATGGCCACGCGCATCAGCGGGATACCGAGGCGATCGAGTTTGCCGAGCTGTTGTAGTCCGGCGTTGATTGAGGTGAACATGCGACTTCTCCAGATCAATGAAAGTGGAGTCAGTCTGCGGTGCTACCGAATCGCGCTTTTGTCGGTCATGCTCAACGTCTTGCTCAATCGTCTCAACTTTGCGGATTTCCATCGTGATGGGTGCCAATGAACTCGCTCGATAAACTCATCAGCCTGGCCAACGTGCGCGGCAGCCTCGATCTGCGTTGCCAGTTTCAAGGCGATTGGGCGCGCGATCATCAACAGGAAGCCTTGGGCAAGGCGCCCTATCACATCGTGCTTAAAGGTGAATGCCGGGTTGAACTGGCCAGCGGACAACGCCTGGCAATGCGCGCCGGCGATATTCTGTTGTTGCCACGGGGGACGCCACATGTGCTGCACAGTGCCGGCAAAAACGTAGCTGCGATGTCGCCAACGCTGATTCCCGGCGGGGTATTGCCGATCTATCGGCTGGGTGGCGCGAGCGCCGATCTGGACATGCTCTGCGGTGGCTTTCATTACAACCGCGCGTCGATGCTGTTCGCTGCCCTCCCCGATTACCTGTTGATTGCCAACGATGGCCTGCCGGTCGATCAGCCGCTGACCGCCCTGATTGCGCTGTTGCGCAGCGAAGCCGACAGCGAACAGCCGGGCGCGCGGTTCCTCCTCGATTCACTGTCCCAAGCGTTGTTCACCTTGATCCTGCGTGCGCACCTGGCGCGTGCCGATCACGACAAAAGTACCCTGGCGCTCCTCGGCGACCAGCGCCTCGGCCGCACCTGTCAGGCGATATTGGCCGACCCGGCGCACGAATGGACTATCGAAGCCATGGCCGACACCGCGAACATGTCCCGTGCAACGTTCATGCGCACCTTCGCCCGGGTCGCTGGCGTATCGCCGTGGGTGTTGCTGACCCAGTTGCGCATGGAGCTGGCGTTCAGTCTGCTGAGCCATTCACATCTGGGCCTGAACGACATTGCCATACAGGTCGGCTATCAGTCGCAGGCTGCCTTCAGCAAGAAATTCAAGGAAATCTACGGCGAGGCCCCGGGCAAAGTCCGCCGCGCGATCTGATTGAATGGATCGCTTTGTATCAGCATGTAGCTTTCGCCAACCCAGATACATACGCATGCGAAGTTCGGCCGTGCGCACACACAACTGACACATTTAGCGCGCTAAATACCACTGTCGCTTCCATTCCTACCTTAATCAATCGACAGGACATCACCATGAACAAAGTCTTCGCTACCCTCGCCCTTACCGCCGCCATGTTTGGTGCCACCGCCGCCTTCGCCGCCCCCGTTAAACCGACCGTGGTACTGGTGCACGGCGCCTTTGCCGATTCGAGCAGCTGGAACGGCGTGGTCAAGATTCTCGAGAAGGATGGCTACCCGGTGATCGCCGCTGCCAACCCGCTGCGCTCGGTCAAGGGTGATGCGCAATCGGTGGCGGATGTGCTGGCCAGCGTGAAAACCCCGGTGGTGTTGGTCGGCCACTCTTACGGTGGCCCGGTGATCAGCGAAGCCGCTTACGGCAATGCCAATGTCAAAGCGCTGGTTTACGTCGCCGCGTTCGCCCCGGAAAAGGGTGAAACCGCAGCCGAATTGTCCGGACGCTTCCCTGGCAGCACCCTTGGCCCGACCCTGTCGGCCCCGGTTGAGCTGGCCGATGGTGGCAAGGATTTGTACATCCAGCAGGACAAATTCCATGAGCAGTTCGCTGCCGATGTTTCCCCTGCTGATGCGAAGTTGATGGCCGCGACCCAGCGCCCGGTGACCGTCGCCGCGCTCAACGAAGCCGCCACCGAGCCTGCATGGAAAACCGTGCCGTCGTACTTCGTCTACGGTGACCAGGACAAGAACATCCCGGCGCAAGCCCTGGCGTTCATGGCCGAGCGCGCGCACTCCAAGCAGACCGTCGTGGTCAAAGGCGCCTCGCACGTGGTGATGGTGTCCAACCCGAAAGCCGTCGCCAGCCTGATCGAAACCGCTGCGGCCGCGAAGTGATCCAGCGCTGAGTTGAACCTTCAAGCCCTAGCCGTGAACCCTGTTCACGGCTTTCAGCGCTGGGTGGTGTTGCAGCCGCTCGCTGAGAAAGTCCACGAACGTGCGCACCTTCGCCGGTACGCGCGGATGTTTCAGATAGACCAGTTGCACCGGTAACGCCGGCGGCTCAAAGGCCTGCAACACCAATTCCAGTTCACCGGCCGCAACCTGGCTGGCGACTTGATAAGACAGCACCCGGGTAATGCCCCAACCGGAACTGGCGATGTTGATCGCCGCCTGATTCGCCGTGACCACCAGACGCGGTTCGAAGCGAAAACTCAACGGGCCATCGGCATGGGCGAATTGCCAATCGCTGAGCAAATGACTGGCGGACGACATGACGATATTGGCGCGGCTCAGCTCGTTCGGATGTTGCGGTCGGCCATAGCGGGCGAAGTAATCCGGCGTGCCGCAAATCACCTGACGGACCTCACCGACCTTGATCGCATGCTGATTGTTCTCGTGCAGATGGCCGATGCGTACGGCGACATCAATACCCTCTTCCGCCATGTTCACCACGCGATCGACCAGCAAAGCCTTCAGATGCACCGAAGGAAACGCATCGACGTATTGCGCCAGCAACGGCGCGATGAACAACTCGCCAAACAACACCGACGCGGTCACGCTCAAGTGCCCGCACGGCACCCGATAACTGCCGGCAGCGGCCTCTTCGGCTTCGTCGACGTCGCACAGAATTCTTCGGCAATCGTCCAGATAACGATGCCCGGCTTCGGTCAGATGTAGGCTGCGCGTGGTGCGCGACAACAGGCGCGTGCCAATGCGTTGCTCCAGCGCGGCAATGGCGCGGGTGACGCTGGGGGGCGAGGTGTTCAAACGCCGGGCCGCCGCCGCAAAGCCACCCTCCTCGGCCACGGCCAGGAACATGCGCATTTCCTGAAAACGATCCATAGGCGGGAACCTGTAAAAAACTTCGAAAACACAGTGAAATCATGTGGGAGCGAGCCTGCTCGCGAAGGCATTCTGTCAGTCAACATCACCGTTGAATGACACACCGCTTTCGCGAGCAGGCTCGCTCCCACAGGGGATGTGCATCGTTGTGAGTCAAGCTGTTTGCAGGCCCACCGCTGTACGCTGCATGCCGACGAATTTCGGCAGCGCCTCGACCCGCGCCAGCCACGCCCGCACATTCGGGTAATCCTCAAGCGAGACATTGCCTTCCGGTGCGTGGGCGACGTAAGTGTAGGCGGCCACATCGGCGACGGTTGCCTTGTCGCCGGCAAGGAATGCGCTGTTGGCCAACTCGTCTTCCATCACTTGCAATAAAGCGTGGGAACGCTTGATCGCATCAGCCGCGTCGTAACCGGCGCCGAACACAGTGATCAAGCGCGCCGTGGCCGGGCCGGAGCTGATCTGCCCGGCAGCCACCGATAACCAGCGTTGCACCTTGGCTTGCTCGACCGGATCGCTCGGCAGCCACTGGCCGTTGCCGTATTTGCTCGCCAGATAAACCAGAATGCCGTTGGAGTCCGCGAGCACCGTGCCGTTGTCATCAATCACCGGCACCTGGCCGAAACGGTTGAGGGCGAGGAATTCAGGGGTTTTGTGGGCGCCCTTCATCAGGTCGACGAACACCAGTTCGGTCGGCACATCCAGCAGGGACAACATCAACTCGACGCGATGCGAGTGGCCGGACAACGGATGGCGATACAGTTTGACGGCTGACTGGGACATGACGTGCTCCTGGATTATTTGAGGTCGACCCGCTGATCGTGTCGATGGGGCTCATCCTGCTCCCCTGCCGCAAATCGCGGAATCCTCAGCAAATACAATCGAGCATTTCAGCCAGTGAAATAATCACCCGCCTCCTTAGGCGCGCGCAGGGATCATTTCACCGCGTGAAACAGTGGATTGCAGTTTCTGGCCATTCCCTCGCAACCGGCCGAGGGCGAACATGAGCCCACTTGAGCTTCAGCCCCTGGCGGCTCACCGGCCCGTTTGCACCCGAGGAGAATCGAAATGGACACAGCGTCGAAACCGCAGCCCTCGCCCTGGCATGAAGGTGAGCTGACCCTGCAACGTGCCGTCGGTGCGGTGGAAATGATGGTCGGTGTCGGCCAGCGGCAACTGGCCCGCGACTGGATGCCGGACCAGCACCGCGAGTTCTATGCGCAACTGCCCTTTGTCGTACTCGGCGCTGTCGACAGCCAGGGCGATCCGTGGGCGACGCTGCGCACCGGTCAACCGGGGTTCATGGATTCGCCGTCGCCGCAGGTGCTGAAGATCAAACTCGATGCGCAGCCCAATGACCCGGCCAATCAAGGCCTGCAGCCCGGCGATGCGATCGGCATGCTTGGCATCGAGCTGCACACCCGTCGGCGCAATCGCATGAACGGCAACATCAGTCGCCGCGATGACAACAGCCTCGAGATCCGCGTGACCCAGGCTTACGGCAACTGCCCGCGCTATATCAACCTGCGCCATTACGCCTTCGTCGATGAGACCACCGACAACGCGCTCGACTTGCCGGTCAGCGAACCCTTGGTGCGCGACATGATCACCGCCGCCGATTCGTTCTACGTGGCCACTTATGTGGTGCGCGACGGTGAGCGGCAAGTCGATGTGTCCCATCGCGGCGGCAAATCCGGCTTCGTGCACATGGACGAGGACGGCACCCTGACCATCCCGGATTTCTCCGGCAATCTGTTCTTCAACACCTTGGGCAACATCCTGCTCAACCCGCGCGCCGGGCTGACTTTCATCGATTTCGAAAGCGGCGATCTGTTGCAGATGACCGGCAGCGCAGAAGTGCTGCTCGACGATCCGCAAATCGCCGCGTTCCAGGGCGCCGAGCGCCTGTGGCGCTTCAAGCCGCAGCGCATCGTTTACCGTCAGGCCGCGCTGCCACTGCGCTGGGCCGAGCAGCCGGAAGGCGATTCGCCCAATTCGCAAATGACCGGCAGCTGGGAACAGACCCGCGAGCGTTTGCAGGCCGAGGCGCTGCGCAATCAATGGCGCGCGCTGCACGTCACGCGGGTGGTCGATGAGAGTCCGCAGATCCGCTCCTTTTACCTGCAAGCCAACGACGGCTTCGGCCTGCCGCGCTTTGAACCGGGCCAGCACTTGCCGATCAAGGTCTTGCTCGACGGTCAGGATGCCGCGTCGATCCGCACCTACAGCGTGTCCAGCGCGCCGTCGGACGAGTTCCTGCGCATCAGCGTCAAACGCGATGGCTCGGTATCCTCGCATCTGCATGATCGGGTCCAGGCACTGGATTTGATCGAAGCCCGCGCGCCGCAAGGCGATTTCACCGTCGACGCCACCGAACGCCGGCCACTGGTGCTGTTGGCCGCAGGGGTTGGGGTAACGCCGCTGCTGTCGATGCTGCGCGAGGTGGTCTATCAGGGCAAACGCATCAGCCGCATGCGTCCGACCTGGGTGGTGCAAAGCAGTCGCACCGTTGAGGATCTGGCCTTTCGCGAAGAAATCGACGCCTTGGCTGCGCGCGCGGGTGACAAGGTCAAGGTGCTGCGCGTGGTCAGCCAGCCGCCGCTGGAAGCAACAGCGCAGGGTTACGATCACGCCGGGCGCATCGACATCGCCTTGCTGAAAAGCCTGCTGCCGCTGGATGACTACGATTTCTACCTGTGCGGCCCGGGCAGCTTCACTCAGGCGCTGTACGACGGCTTGCGCAAAATGCGCATTCCCGACGATCGCATCCACGCCGAAACCTTCGGCCCGTCGACGCTGATCCGCGATGTCGAAATCAGCACCCCGGCGCCGCCGCAGGTGCCGGTCGCCGAAGAACCGGTCAAGGTATTGTTTGCGACGTCCGGCAAGGAAGCACGCTGGGAACCGGGCAGCGGCACCTTGCTGGAACTGGCCGAGGCACGTGGCTTGAATCCGGAGTTCAGCTGTCGCGGCGGCTCGTGCGGCACCTGCAAAACCCGCCTTACCAGCGGCCAGGTGCATTACCTCACCCCGCCGGCCATGCGCCTGGCGGACGACGAAGTGCTGATCTGCTGCGCCGCCCCGGCGCAGGGCAGCGAAACCCTGGTGCTGGACGTTTGATTGTTGAGGAGGTGCGCCATGAAGCCGTTTGCCGAAACCAGCGTCGTTTGGCCGCAAGAGAACACCGGACTGTCCGCCAGCGAATGCGAACGCAGTTTTTTGCTGCCGCAACTGATGGGCTCGCTCGCCGGTGAAACCTGCGCGTTGACTGGCTCACTCAGTCAACGTGAGCATCTGCCATCGAGCCCGAACGGCTGGTTTTCCCGCGGGCTCAAGGCGTTGTTTGCTTAGGCTTTGCTAACAGCCGCCACCCTGCTCGCCGGCCGGTGCTGGCGGCTGGTGACCAGGCCGATGAACGAGATCAGCAACGCCAGGCCAATGGTCGAGGTCACTTCCAGGCGGTGTTCAGGGGTGATCATCATCACTGCCAACGCCGCGCAGATGAAGGCGATGACCAGCCAGGTGAGCCAGGGAAACAGCCACATGCGCAAGGTCATTTCGACCTTTTCCCGTTCCAGTCGGCGGCGCATGCGCAACTGCGAAATGGCGATCACTAGATACACCAGCAAGGCAATTGCGCCGGAGCTGGCGAGCAGGAACTGGAACAGCCCGGCCGGCATGAAATAGCTGAGTAACGTCACGCCTGCGCCGATCACCGTGCTGGCAATCACCGCCGCGCGTGGCACGCCGGCCGCCGAAGTCACCTTCAATGCCGGCGGCGCATCGCCGCGTCGGCCCAGCGAATAGAGCATGCGCGAGGAAATGTAGATCGACGAGTTCATGCAACTGGCCACCGCGATCAACACCACCACGTCAACAAGGAATTTAGCGTTGGGGATGTTCATCAGTTCCAGTGCGCGCTGGTAGGAACCGACCGACGCAAGTTGCGGGTCATTCCACGGCACCACGGAAATCACCACGAAGATCGACAGCAGATAGAAAATGCCGATGCGCCAGATCACCGAGCGCGTGGCCTTGGCGATGTTCTGCGCCGGATTGTTCGATTCCGCAGCGGCAATGGTCACCGCTTCGGTGCCGATGAAACTGAACATGATGGTGATGAACGCGCCGACCACCGCCGACATGCCGTTCGGCGCAAAGCCGCCGTGCTCGGCCATCAGCGTGCTCAAGCCACTGGCTTCGCGCTCGGGAATCCAGCCCATCAGCACCGCAAAACCCAGGCCGATGAAACCGATGATCGCGATGACCTTGGCCATGGCGAACCAGAATTCGAACTCGCCGTATTTCGACACGCTGAACAGGTTGGTGATGACCAGCAGCACGATCGACAGCAAGGCGAATAACCATGCATCGACCTGGGGAAACCACTGATTGAGCACGTGCCCGGCGGCCAGTGCTTCGATGGGAATTACCAGCACCCAGAACCACCAGTAGAGCCAGCCGATGGTGAAGCCGGCCCAGCGGCCAATGGCTTGATCGGCGTAGGTGGAAAACGAGCCGGTGTCGGGGTGCGCCACGGCCATTTCACCGAGCATGCGCATGACCAGCACGACCAGCAGACCGGAGAACAGATAAGCGAGCAGCACCGCAGGTCCTGCGGCGGCGATGGCGTGGCCTGAGCCAACGAAAAGTCCTGCGCCGATGATGCCGGCAATGGAAAGCATGGTGACGTGACGCGGTTTGAAACCTTGCGCCAACTGACCGTTGGAGTCCTTGGGGTTCAGGCTAGTCATGGGTTCTTATTGTTCTCATGATCGACGTTTGGGCCACTGACTGAGCGTCAGGCGATCATCATTTCCGGTGTCGACATCAGGCGAAAGCTGCGACGCAGACGCTTTGCCGACGAAATGATGCTTCACCTTACGTGGCCCGACCGCCGCGCAACTAGCCTGAGTGCGGCATGCCGATGTCTGATTTCGACATGCCACTCTCAGGCCAGCATGGGTCGGCGGCAACCGCTGCGGCGATTTACAGCGTGTAGGAAATCCCCACCTGCACGGTTCGCGGCGCGCCCGGGTAGGCGTAAACGTTGCCGAAGGCGCCTTCTTCGTAGTCGCGGTCGAAGATGTTTTTCACATCGAGGTTGAGCCGCACTTTATCGTTGACCTTGTAGAAGCTCAGCAGGTCGACCACGGTGTAACTGCCCATGGAAAACGCGGTGTTGGCGGTCTGCCCGGCGCGCTCGTCGACGTATTTCAGGCCGGTGCCAAGGCCAAGACCTTTGAGCGTGCCGTCCTGGAACTCGTACATGTTGAGCAGGCTGAAGCTGTTCTTCGGGATGTTCAGCAGGCGCGTGCCGGAGCGCAGCGTGTTGTCCTTGGTCACCTCGGCGTCGACGTAGGCGTAACCGCCGACCACTCGCCACTCAGGGGTGAGGTTGCCGGTGACGTTGACGTCGAAACCACGGCTGCGCACTTCACCGGCGGCGACACTGAAGGTCGAATCCACCGGGTCGGTGGTCAGCACGTTGCGTTTTTCGATCTGGTAGACCGCCGCGTCGACGCTCAACTGCTGATCCAGCGCTTCCCACTTCACGCCCATCTCGTAGGACTTGCCTTTCTCCGGGGCGAAGCCGCCGCCTTCGCGACTGGCGCCGGTGTTGGGCTTGAACGAGCGCGCGGTGTTGGCGTAGATCGCCAGGGTATCGGTCAAATCATAGGTGACGCCGATACGCGGGGTGACGGCGTTGTCGCTGGCCTGCCAGCTCTTGCCACCCGGCACGTAGGTTTCATAGTCGTGCTCGAAGCGCTCGAAACGTGCGCCGGCCAGCACTTTCAGTTTGTCGGTCAGGGCTACCTGATCCTGCACGAATGCCGCGTAGGTCTTGAGGTTCTCTTTATCGTGGGTCGGTGTGCGGGTCAGCGCCGGGCGTGGCTGGCCGTAGACCGGGTTGAAGATGTCGATCGGGTAGGCACTGACCGCGCCGCTGGAGCGCTGGATGATCGACTTGTAATCGTAATCTTCATACTCGATGCCGGTGAGCAAGGTGTGCTGCAGACCGCCAGTGTCGAAATGCCCGGTGAGATTGAGCTGGGTGTCCTTGTCGGTCCATTCCAGCTTGCGGTAGTTGAAGTTGCGCCCCAGCGTGCGGCCGTCAGCGGCAATGCCGTTGGCCTCGATCGCGTTGCCCTTGAGCGAGCCGTCGAGCCACTGGAAACCGCCGCCGAGGGTCCAGTCGTCGTTGAGCATGTGCTCGAAACGCAGTTGCGCCATGTTGTTGTCGTTGTGCAGCTTGCCGACGTCCTTCTCGCCAAAGAAGGTATCGCGCGAGGCAGTGCCGATTTGCGCCGGGTAGCGCGTCACGCCACGATCGAGCGGCGCGTTGTTGCGCATGAAATCGCCTTCGAATATCAGCTTGGTCGCGTCGGTGGCCTGCCAGGTCAGCACCGGCGTGATGCCGTAGCGCTCGGTCTCGACATGATCGCGGAAGGTGTCACCGCCCTCGCCCACCACATTCAAGCGATAGGCCAGACGCCCTTCTTCATCCAGCGGCCCGGAAGCGTCGAGGGTGCCGCGCTTCATGCCTTGGTCGTTCAATTGGCTGCCTAACGTAACGGTGCGCTCGGGCAACGGCTGTTTCGACACCACGTTGAAGGTACCGCCGGGATCGCCACGGCCATAGAGCATGGTCGCCGGACCGCGCAGCACTTCCAGGCGCTCGATGGTGTTGGCGTCAGGCATGTTCGGGTAGCCACGGTTGATCGGGAAACCGTTGCGGTAGAACTCACCGGTGGTAAAACCGCGCACGGTGAAGGTGGTCAAGCCCTGCCCACCGAAATTGTTCGCCCGACCGACGCCACCGGCGTAATCCAGCGCATCCTGCAAACGCGTCGCGCCGAGGTCTTCAACGGCATCCTTGGTCACCACGCTGATCGATTGCGGGGTTTCATGAATCGAAGTGTCGGTGCGCGTGGCGCTGGCCGAACGCGTCGCGCGATAGCCTTGCACCGGGCCGTCTGCCCTTTCGTAATCCGCTGTGCCGACCACATCGGTGGCTTCCAGCTCAAGCGTTGAAGAAGTCGGTTCGGCTGACTCAGCCCACGAGGACGAAGACAACGCCTGTAGCACACAAATGGAAAGCAGAGTTCGACGCATGAGGTGAAAACCTTTACGAATAGGCCAGAACGAAGGGCAAAACCGCCATTGAAAACGTCGCGCATGGTATACGGTCGCATTAGTAATTGAAACGTATTCTTATTTGTCATGTTGGTCAGGATTGGTGAGCGGGATTCATCACTCCATCCTGAAACCGCGCATTATCAGCAGCGCGTCGATGGCCTAGGCTCGTAGAGATCCGACGTCAATCGATGGCTGCGCCGCGCTACGTGGGCGCCGCCAGCCTGTCTGAAAGGAATTTGCAGATGAAATTCGACACCCCGGCCGGCTCCAATCCGATCGACCAGCTGAACGTCATCGGCCAACCTGCCGACCGCATCGACGGCAAGCTGAAAACCACCGGCACCGCCACCTACGCCTACGAGCAAAACGCAGCGGTGCCGGACGCCGCCTATGGCTATATCGTCGGCGCCGGGATCGGCAAGGGGCGCATTGCCTCGATCGATTCGACGCAAGCGCGGGAGGCGTCCGGGGTAATTGCCATCGTCACTTACGAAAACGCCGGGCCATTGGCCAAAGGCGAGTTTTACGTAGCCAGGGCCTTGGCCGGGCCGCAGGTCGATCACTATCACCAGGCCGTGGCGATTGTCGTCGCGGACACCTTTGAACAGGCCCGTGCGGCCGCCGGCTTGCTCGACATCCGCTACGTGGCCGAACCAGGTTCCTTCGATCTGGCGGCTGCGAAAGACTCCGCAACCCCACCGCCACCGGCCGGTTTTGGCCCGCCGCCGCAGACCAGCGTCGGTGACTTTGAAGGCGCCTTCAACGCTGCGCCCGTGCAAATCGATCAGCACTACAGCACGCCTGACCAGGCCCACGCGATGATGGAACCGCACGCAACCATTGCCCGCTGGAGCGGCACGCAGTTGACCTTGTGGACATCGATCCAACAGATCAACTGGGGCGTGCGCGATCTGGCGAAAACCCTCGGCATCGCCAAGGAAGATGTGCGCCTGATCTCGCCGTATATCGGCGGTGGCTTCGGCGGTAAGGGCACGATTCTTTGCGACGCAGTGTTGGCATCCCTGGCCGCTCGACATGCCGGGCGACCGGTGAAAGTCGCGCTGCCGCGGCCGCTGATGTTCAACAACCTGACCCATCGTCCGGCAACGCTTCAGCGCCTGCGCATCGGTGCCAACCGTGACGGCGTGATCACGGCGATCGGCCACGAGAGCTGGTCGGGCAATCTGCGCGGTGGTCGCGCCGAAGCGGCTACCGCGTCAACCCGCTTGCTTTACGCCGGTGCCAATCGCATGACTCGTTTGAACCTGGCCGTGCTCGATCTCGCCGAGGGTTCGGCGATGCGCGCGCCGGGCGAGGCACCGGGGATGATGGCGCTGGAAATCGCCATGGATGAACTGGCGGAAAAGCTGCAGATGGATCCGCTGCAGTTGCGCATCCTCAACGACTCGCAGGTCGATCCTGAGCAACCGGCGCGGCCGTTCTCCAAACGGCAGTTGGTGGAATGCCTGAACACTGGGGCCGAACGCTTCGGCTGGCGTCAGCGCAACCCTCAACCCGGTCAGCGCCGTGAGGGCGGTTGGCTGATCGGCATCGGTCTGGCCTCGGCGATTCGCGGCGCACCGACGACCGCTTCGGCGGCGCGGGTGCGACTCGATCGTCAAGGCGTCATCACCGTGGAAACCGACATGACCGACATCGGCACCGGCAGTTACACCATCATCGCCCAGACCGCTGCCGAAATGATGGGCGTGCCGCTGGACCGTGTCGTGGTGCACTTGGGCGATTCGCGGTTTCCGGAATCGTCGGGCTCCGGCGGCCAGTGGGGCGCCGCCTCCTCCACTGCCGGCGTATATGCCGCGTGCGTGAAACTGCGTGAAGCCGCCGCTCAAGCCGTCGGGTTTGACCCGCAGCAAGCGGAGTTTGTCGACGGGCAAATTCGCGCAGGCTCGCAGCAGGTTGCCTTGGCTCAGGCCGCAGCCAATGGCGAGCTGACGGGCGAGGACCGCATGGAATACGGCGATCTGGCCGAGCGTTTTGCCCAGCAGACCTTCGGCGCGCATTTCGCCGAGGTCGCGGTCAATGCGGCGACCGGCGAAATTCGCCTGCGCCGGCAACTGGCCGTGTGCGCCGCCGGGCGCATCCTCAACCCGAAAACCGCGCGCAGCCAGATCATCGGCGGCATGACCATGGGCGCCGGCGCGGCATTGATGGAAGAGCTGGCGGTGGATCATCGAATCGGCTTTTTCGTCAATCACGATCTGGCCGGATACGAGGTGCCGGTGCACGCCGACATTCCCCATCAGGAAGTGATCTTTCTCGATGAAGTCGACCCGTACGCCACCCCGCTGAAGGCCAAAGGCGTCGGTGAGCTGGGTATCAGCGGCGCGGCGGCGGCCATCGCCAACGCGATCTATAACGCCTGTGGCGTACGGGTGCGCGATTATCCGATTACGCTGGATAAACTCATCGGCGAGTTGTCCTACCCGGTCTGAGACTGTTTCACACAGGATATCGCCCATGTACCCCACCACCCCCGATGGCCGCTATTTTGTGGTCAAGCAACAGCTGTGGCGTTGCAGCAATCCATCACTGCCAGCCGCCGAGCGTGAGGCGTTTGTAGCCGAACTCATGTCAGCGCGGCGTGCGGTCAAAGAGGCAAAGCGTGCGGAGGATGCACAGGCGTTGAAGTCAGCGAGAGCTCGCGTCAACGACGCCAAAGTCGCGCTGGGTGAACGCGGGCCGGTGTGGTGGGATGACGGCAGCCCGGATTACAACCGTTTCAAAGTGAGCAATACACCGTATGCGCAGTGGTTTGCCCAAATGCCAGACAAGAACGGCGGACCTGCCTGAGTACTGATGGCCTGTAGAACCCCAATCAAACAAGCAACGCAGGTCCCCTGTGGGAGCGAGCCTGCTCGCGAATGGTTTGGGTCAGGCGATGAAGATGTTGAATGTGCCGACGTCTTCGCGAGCAGGCTCGCTCCCACACTTGGCACACGCCGCGAAAACCTGTGGGAGCGAGCTTGCACGCGAAGGCGTTGGGTCATTTAAAGAAGATGTTGAATGTGCCGCCCTCTTCGCGAGCAGGCTCGCTCCCACACTGGATTTTGCGTGTCGCCGGGATTTGGCACATGCCGCGAAAACCTGTGGGAGCGAGCCTGCTCGCGAATGCGTTGGGTCAGGCGATGAAGATGTTGAATGTGCCGACGTCTTCGCGAGCAGGCTCGCTCCCACAGTGGATTTTGCGTGTCGCCGGGATTTGGCACACGCCGCGAAAACCTGTGGGAGCGAGCTTGCTCGCGAAGGCGTTGGGTCAGTTAAAGAAGATGTTGGATGTGCCGCCGTCTTCGCGAGCAGGCTCGCTCCCACAGTGGATTTTGCATGTCGCCGGGATTTGGCACACGCCGCGAAAACCTGTGGGAGCGAGCTTGCTCGCGAATGCATCCGGTCAGGCGATGAAAATATTGAATGTGCCGCCGTCTTCGCGAGCAGGCTCACTCCTACAAGGGATCTGCGGCGAGGCTCAGACTCGCAACAACTGCCGGGTCATCGCCATCGAGGTTTCCAGCGACTGCCCGGTGCGCTGCAGTTTGTTCAGCAGACTCGCGCCGAGCCAGAGCTGATACAGCGTCTCTGCCAACTTGCGCGCATCGCCCTCGGGCAGGCTTTTGTCATTTTGGCCTTGTTCGATGCATTCGGTGATCCGCGCGACGATGCGTTCGGCGCCGTCGCGCAAGGTCAGGCGCATTGATTCGGACAGGTCGGCGACTTCGGCGCTGAGTTTCACCACCAGGCATTCATCGCCGTGGCCTTCGAGGGTGCAGCGGTTCTGCCAGCCCTGCCAGTAATCCATCAAACGCTCGAAGGCAGTCAGCCCCGGCAGCGTCAAGCGGCGCTCCATGTCGGCGAGGTAGTCGACGAAGTAATCCTCGAGCAGCGCCTGGCCATACAACTCCTTGGATTTGAAGTAGTGATAGAACGAGCCCTTGGGCACGCCGGCGGTCTGCAGGATCTCGTTGAGGCCGACGCTGGTGAAGCCCTTCTCGGCCATCATCCGGTGGCCGGTGTCGAGCAAGTGTTGGCGGGTGTCGTCAAAGGTCGGCTTCATGGTGCGCAAAATTCCAGACAATAGACCAGTCGTATAGTTTTCAGGACTGGAAGTTTGCCATAACCGACGGGCAAAAACATTTTCTGAAAAAATTACTAGACGACTGGTCTAATTGGAAACTATGCTGCGCCCCGACACACAAATTCATGCGGCACCGACAACAAGCGAATCCCTCGCCTTCTGCCGATGCCAGACCAACCCAAGGGTGCTCTATGAAAATCTTGATGGTTCTGACTTCCCACGATCAACTCGGCAACACTGGCAAGAAAACCGGTTTCTGGCTGGAAGAGTTCGCCGCGCCCTACTTTGCCTTCAAGGACGCCGGCGCCGACGTCACCCTGGTATCGCCTGCCGGCGGCCAGCCTCCGCTCGATCCGAAAAGCGATGAGCCAAGCGCGCAGACTGCCGAAACCGACCGCTTCCGCGCCGATCCGGCCGCACAACAAGCACTGGCCACTACTGGCCGTCTGGCTGATGTGAAGGCCGAAGATTTCCACGCAGTGTTCTACCCAGGTGGCCACGGCCCGCTGTGGGATCTGGCCGAAGACAAGGCCTCGATCGCGCTGATCGAAGCCTTCGACCGCGCCAACAAGCCCCACGGTTTTGTCTGCCACGCACCCGGCGTGTTGCGTCATGTGGTGCGCGCTGACGGCCAGCCAATCGTCAAGGGCCGTGATGTCACCGGCTTCACCAATGCCGAAGAAGCGGCGGTCGGCCTGACTGACGTGGTGCCGTTCCTCATCGAAGACGAGTTCCAGCGTCTCGGCGGGCGTTACTCGAAAGTCGCCGACTGGCAGGTTCACGTGGTGGGTGACGGTCAACTGGTCACCGGCCAGAACCCGGCCAGCTCCGCCGCCGTTGCCGAAAAGCTGTTGAAGATGCTCGGCTGAATCCATCGCTCCAACCCGATCAACGCCGTGTGCGTACAGCCCGGCGTTGTTTTTTTGCCCAGTCACTAGTCGACTGGTCTAATCAGATTCCAGGCTTACTCCATGAATAACGCTTTTTTCACGCCCGCTAAATTGGGCAACCACACCCTGAAAAACCGCATCGTCCTGCCGCCCCTCACCCGCCAGCGCAGTACGCAACCGGGCAATGTCGCCAACGAGTTGATGGCCGAGTATTACCAGCAGCGCGCCGGTGCCGGTTTGCTGGTCACCGAAGGCACGCAGATCGAACCGCGCGGCCAGGGTTATGCGTGGACGCCGGGCATTCACACGCCGGAGCAGATCGCCGGTTGGCGCAAAGTCACCGAGGCGGTGCACGCCGTGGATGGCGTGATCTTCGCCCAGCTCTGGCATGTCGGTCGGGTCTCGCACACGGCGTTGCAGCCTAATGGTGATGCGCCCGTGTCGGCCTCTGCGGTGGCGACGGACCGCGTCAGCGTGTTCATCGAAACCGCGCCCGGTGTCGGTGAACTGGTGCCGCCGTCCGCTCCGCGCGCGCTGAGCACCGATGAAGTGCAGGAACTGATTCAGCTGTACATCCAGGCCGCGCGCAACGCGATGGATGCGGGTTTCGATGGCATCGAACTGCACTGCGCCAACGGTTATCTGGTCAACCAGTTCATCTCCGCCCACAGCAACCTGCGCACCGACCAGTACGGCGGCTCGCTGGACAATCGCTTGCGCTTTTTGCGCGAAGTGGTGGCCGGTGTTGCCGAATGCATCGGCAAGGACAAGGTCGGTGTGCGTTTCGCGCCGTTGTTCACTACCACCGATGAAGCGCGGACGTATCTGGGCCTGGTCGAGGAAGATCCGCACACAACTTACATTGCCGCGATCAAGATTCTCCAAGACGTCGGCATCGCCTACCTGTCGATCGCCGAAGCCGACTGGGACAACGCGCCAGCCATGCCGCAGACCTTTCGCCAGGCCGTGCGCGACACGTTCAGCGGCGCGATCATTTATGCCGGCCGCTACACCGCCAAAACCGGCGCGCAATTGCTTGAGTCGGGGCTGGCCGATCTCGTTGCGTTTGGCAGACCGTTCATGGCCAACCCGGACCTGCCGGCGCGGATTGCCCATGACTGGCCGTTGAATCAGTTGAATCCGGCGACAGTGTATGGCGGCGGTGCCGAGGGTTATATCGACTATCCGACCTACCCCGCATAAGCACACAACACAAATCCCTGTGGGAGCGAGCCTGCTCGCGAAGGCGGTGGGTCAGTCAGCATTTGTATTTGCTGACAGGACGCTTTCGCGAGCAGGCTCGCTCCCACAATAGGATGTCAGTGGCCGCTAAAACCTATACATAACAAACAATCTGTATAACTATTGGAGTCTGAATCTCTAACCGGACTTCGCTCCATGCCCCCTGCCCACCGCTTGCTCCTGATCCTCGGCGACCAGCTGTCTTTCGACCTGGCCTCCCTGCAGCCACTCGATCCCCAGCACGACCTGCTGCTGATGGTCGAGGTCATGGAGGAAGCGACCCACGTCGCTCATCATCCGCAAAAAATCGCCCTGATCTTCAGCGCCATGCGCCACTTTGCCGAGGCGTTGCGCGATAAAGGCTACCGGGTCCAATACGTCCGCCTCGACGACCCGGATAACAGCGGCTCCATCCCCGGCGAATTGCAGCGCTGGCAAACCCTCACCGGCGCCGAACAGATTCATATCACCGAATGCGGCGACTGGCGCCTTGAGCAGTCAATCAAAGATTCGGGCTTGCCCGTGCACTGGCATTCAGACCGCCGTTTCCTCTGCTCCCGCGAAGAGTTCTCCAATTGGGCCAGCGGCAAGAAGCAGCTGCGCATGGAGTTTTTCTACCGCGAGATGCGGCGCAAGAGTCGGCTGCTGCTCAATGGCGACGGCACGCCGGTCGGCGGTGCGTGGAATTTCGATGCGGAGAATCGCAAGGCGCTGCCCAAACACGCCAAACCGCCCTACCCGGCGCGTTTCGCCAATGACGCAATCACCCAAGAGGTGCTGGTATTGGTCGGCGAGCGCTTCGCCAGCCATTACGGCACGCTGGATGACTTCAATTACCCGGTGACCCACGCCGATGCCCAGGCCCTGTGGCAATACTTTCTCGACTACGCGCTGGCCGGCTTCGGTGATTACCAGGACGCCATGGCCAGCGACGAGCCGTTCCTGTTTCACGCGCGGATCAGTGCCGCGCTGAACATCGGCCTGCTCGATTTGCGCCAGCTGTGCAGCGATGTCGAGGCGGCGTACTGGTCGGGGAGCATCGGCCTCAACGCGGCCGAAGGCTTCATTCGGCAGCTGATCGGCTGGCGTGAATACGTGCGCGGTGTGTACTGGCTGAAGATGCCGGATTACGCCGAGGGCAATGTGTTCGGCAACACGCGCCCGCTGCCGGAGTTCTACTGGACCGGGCAGACACAGATGAACTGCATGCGCCAGGCCATCGGCCAAAGCCTGCAACATGCCTACGCCCACCACATCCAGCGCCTGATGGTCACCGGTAACTTTGCCTTGCTCGCCGGGATTGCGCCGAAGGAAATCTGTGAGTGGTATCTGGCGATCTACATGGACGCCTTCGACTGGGTCGAACTGCCCAATACCCTTGGCATGGTCATGCACGCCGACGGCGGTTATCTCGGCTCCAAGCCTTACTGCGCCAGCGGCCAGTACATCAATCGGATGTCGGATTACTGCGGCGACTGCGCCTATAAGGTCAAGGAAAGCAGCGCGGACGATGCCTGCCCGTTCAATGCGCTGTACTGGCATTTCCTCATGCGCCACGGCGATATCCTGCGCGGCAATCAGCGCATGGGCATGATGTACAAGAACCTCGACCGCATGCCGCTGGCCAAGCAGGATGCACTGTGGCTACGCGGACAAATGCTGTTGGCGAAACTGGATAACGGCGAAGCTTTCTAGTGCGCCTCAGGCCTGCCCGGCCATCCCGTTGCGCCCCGCCGCTTTGGCGCGGTACAGCGCCTGATCGGCGGTCTGGATCAACGCCGGCAGCGAATCCAGCTGAGCGCCCGTCCCCACCGCCATGCCGATACTCACCGTAATCCGAGCAAACGGACTGCCCGGGTGGGCGATGTTCGCCTGCTGCAAACGCTCGAGCATCAGTTGCGCCACCACCGTCGCACCGGCGCTGTCGGTGGCCGGCATGATCACCGCCATTTCCTCGCCACCGTAGCGCGCGACCAGATCCGAGGGGCGTCGCACGCAGCCTTCAAGAATCTTGCTGACCGCTTGCAGGCAGGCATCGCCGGCGACGTGGCCCAAGGCATCGTTGAACAATTTGAAGTGGTCGATATCGATCATCAGCAAGGCCAGCGAGGTCCCGTCACGCTGCGCGCGCCGCGCTTCCACCGTCAGCGTTTCATCGAAACAGCGGCGGTTGGCCAGGCCGGTCAGCGCATCCTTCAGCGCCAGCAATTCCAGCTGCCGATTGGACGCAAGCAACTGCTGTTGGGCATCGCGCAACGCCTCTTCAGCCGCAGTGCGGCGGCGGATATCGAGAATCAGGAACCAGCCGATCAATCCTGTCAGCCCCAGCAGCCCGATCACTACTACCGCCGACAACGCCGCTTCAATACGCCACGCCGCCAGCGCTTCATCCTTGCCCAGGGCCACGGTGGTGATCAGCGGCAGCGTTTCGCTTTTGCGGAACGCGTACAGCCGCTCGACGCCGTCGAGGCTGGAGGTGTAGGAGGCAGTGCCGACCGAACGGTCGACGAGGTATTTGGCGTAGATCGGCGAACTGGAGAAGTTGCGCCCCATGTCCTGCTCGCGGAACGGGTAGCGCACCAGCAGCGTGCCATCGGTGTAAGACAGACCGATCGCGCCGTCCTGGCCAACGTCGAGTTTGCCGAACACCCGCAGGAAGTTCTCCACCCCCAGCGTCACCGCTACCACGCCAGCGAACTGCCCGCCATCGTCGTTGAAGCGCCGACTGATGGTCACCACCCATTCGTGATTGGCACGGCTCTGGATCGGCGGGCCAATGAAGGGCTCGCGGCTCGGGCTGTCACGGTGGTGAATGAAATAGGCGCGGTCGCTGCTGTTGGCGCCCTCCGGAATCGGCCGGTTGGAGGACATCAGCCAATGCCCGTTCCGGTCATAGATGATGATGCCGCTGAGCTGGGGCATCAACGCCTGCTGGCGGTCGATCAGGCTCTGGATGCGCTGAATCTGCGCTGGGCCGTTGCCCTCGGTTTCCAGACGTTCGACCAGCCCGAGCAAGAGCAGCGAGCTTTGCCGGACGATGCCTTCGGTGTAGGTGTTGAGCGCTTGGGTCAGGTTCAGGCCATGCACGTCGACTTCCGCCAGCGCACGCTCGCGCGAAGACCAGACTTTCCAGATCGTCAGCGAAGTCAGGGAACAGCCGATCACCAGCAGCAGGAGCATTACAAGGCGAGTATCACGCTTCACGTCAGTACCTTAAGGAAGTCCGGTATCCATTCCAGCCATCATTCGAACGTCGGCACTCACGGCGGCCACGTGTTCCGGGGCGCAAGCATACAAGCAGTGTGCAGCGGCTGCAGCAACAGAGTGTGTAGTGCTAAGCAGCGGGTGCGGCGGGTTTGAGGATTTCCACGAGAAAATCGATGAACACGTTGATCCGGCTCGATCCACGGTGGTTGGGCAGGTACAGCGCGTTGATGCAACTGCTGGCACTGCCGGGATTGACCTCGTAGTGCTCAAGCAAGCGCGTCAGGCGTCCGGCGGCGACGTCGTCGCGCACCAGCCAGTCGGCCAGCAGCGCCACCCCGCCACCGCCAATCGCCGCTTCGCGCAGGATGTCGGCGTTGTTGCTTTGCAGGCGACCCTGGACGTTGAGCTGAATCGGCTCTTCGTCGCCCTGAAAGGTCCAATGGTGATGGCTGCCGCCGTAGTCGAAGCGCAGGCATTGGTGCTCGAGCAGATCCCGCGGATGCTCCAGCACGCCGCTGCGCGCCAGATAATCCGGGCTGGCGACAATCCAACGCTGAAAGTGGCCGACGCGTTTGCTGACGATGTCTTCGCTGACCACCGTCGAGCCGAGCCGCACCGAAACGTCGATCTGCTCGCTGAGCAAATCGCTGACCTGATCGCTCAGCGACAGACTGATCTCCAGCCCGGGATGGCGTTCAAGCAAGCGGCTCAGGTGCGGCGCAATCAGTCGCCGGCCAAACTCCACTGGCACGCTGATGCGCAAGCGGCCCTGGGCATCACTGCCACGATCGGCGACCACCGCATCGGCTTCGTCGATGGCATCGAGAATCGCCACGGCCTTCTCGAAATAGGTCTGGCCGGCGACGGTCACGCTGGTATTGCGCGTGGTGCGATTGAGCAGGCTGGCGCCCAACTCGTTTTCCAGGCCCGCCACTTGCCGTGTCACCGAAGACGTCGAAATCCCAAGCTTGCGCGCCGCTGAGGAATAGCCCCCGCAGCGCACGGTTTCAACAAACATCTTCAAGGCCAGCAACTTGTCCATAAGCGGGGTCCGGTGGTGAGGGAACGCCGCTGATTGTGCATCAGCGCTCGCCACACGTCTTGTATCGTCGTGCTTGAGGGCGCGTGGTGCGGCAAACAAGTCCATATCGAGTACCTCGTTGCCACAATGGCTTTGTGGCGGGCCAGCGATCAACCCGGTGCACCCAAAACCCTGTGGGAGCGAGCCTGCTCGCGAAGGCGTCGGATCAGGTGATTGATGGGCAGGCTGACCCACCGCTTTCGTGAGCAGGCTCACTCCCACAGGGGGGATTTGTGGGGTTCTTTTGATTCAGGTCCGATCAGCCTTGCGACCCAGGAACAACGCCAGCGCCAATGCCGGCAACACCGCCACGGCAACGGCCGAGAGGTTCCAGCCGAAGTGTTCGTACAGCGGGCTGGCGACCAGTGAGCCGAGGGCGCCGCCGACGAAGATGCTGGTCATGTACACCGCATTCAGGCGGGCGCGGCTGTGCGGGTCGAGGGCGTAGACCTCGCGCTGGCCGAGGACCATGTTCAGTTGCACGGCAAAATCCAGCAGCACCGCACACACCACCAGCCACACGTAACCACTGCCCGGCAACGCGGCGATCAACAGCGACAGCGGCGCCAGCAGCAACGCCACCAAAGTACCGCGACGACCGTGGCCGGCATCGGCCAGACGCCCGGCAATTGGCGCAGCAATCGCACCCACCGCACCGACCAGGGCGAAGATCGCCACTTGCGCCTGGCTGAAACCGTGGTGACGCATCAGCTCAATCGGCGCGAGGGTCCAGAACAGGCTGAAACTGGCGAACAGCAAACCCTGATACAGCGAACGCTGGCGCAACACAGAAAAGCGCCGGGCCAGGGCAAACACCGAACCGATCAACGCGACATAAGTGGCTTTATGCGTCGGTACCCGGCGCGGCAATGCCACAGCGGTAATCAACGCGATCACCGCCATCAGTGCCGCCGCGCTGTAAAACACCCCGCGCCAGCCGAACACTTCAACCAACAGACTCGACAGCGGCCGCGACAGCAGAATCCCCAAGAGCAGGCCGCTCATGATATTGCCGACCACGCGCCCCCGGCTGGCTTCCGGCGCCAGGTGCGCGGCCAGCGGCACGAGAATCTGCACCGCCACCGATGTCAGGCCGATCAGCAAAGAGAGCAGCAGAAACAGCGACGGCGAATGGGTCAGGCCAGCGCACAGCAACGTCACGCTGGCGGCGAGGGTGAAGCCGACCACCAGACGGCGGTTTTCCATCAGGTCAGCCAGCGGCACCAGCAGCAGCAAACCCAGCGCGTAACCGAACTGCGTCAGCGACACGATCAGGCTGGCATTGGCGCTGGACAGGCCGATCTGCGGGGCGATCAGTTCGACGATGGGTTGTGCGTAATACAGGTTGGCGACGACCGCGCCGCAGCAGAAGGCCAGAAACGCGACCATCAGGCCGGAGAGTGAAGCAGGCTGTTCGGCCGGGGCCGCAACGGCAGGGTTGCCCGTAAGCATGGTGACACCTCGTTGAGTTCGGGAAAGTTGTGCCAAGGCTACGGTGACCCGGCGGCCGCGAGAATCTGTGCCACTGACAACGCACTGATGCGTGGCGCGCAACGTTGCTTGTGGCGCAACGCGCTGTTGCGCGGGCCGGTGATTCTCCGCCGCAAGGGTCTTCTCTACGCTTTGGCCCTGGCGCTGACGTCCGCATCGGCGCCCTTCCCCGGCTGCTACAAGGAGCGTTTCCATGACCCGCACTGCACTCGTCCTGCCACTGTCCGCCGCGTTTTTCTGCCGACCATGAACAGCCATTTGCTCAAATCCAGAACCCTGTGGATCAGCGTCGGCGTGCTCGCGGTGCTCGGTCTGATCGTCGCCGTCGCGCTGATGTGGCGCCCGGCGATCGCGCCAATCAAACGGCCGACGTCATTCGATACTGCGCAGTTGCAACGCGGCGCACGGGTGGTCGAGGCCGGCGACTGCGCGGTGTGCCATACCCGCCCCGGCGGCGAATACCTGGCTGGCGGGCTGCCGCTGGTGACGCCGTTCGGCACGCTGTACAGCACCAACATCACCCCGGATGCGCAGACCGGCATCGGCGAATGGTCACTGCCGGCCTTCGAGCGGGCGATGCGTGAAGGCATTGCCCGCGACGGCCACTTTCTCTACCCGGCGTTTCCTTACGTGCACTACCGGCGCATGAGCTCCGAAGACATCGCCGACGCCTATGCCTACTTGATGAGCGGCCCCGCCGTACACGCCCCGGCGCGGCAGAACCAGATGAACTTCCCGATGAACATCCGCCCGCTGGTGTCGTTCTGGAATCTGCTGTTTCTGCATGGCGAGCCGCTCACGCCGCTGGCCGAACACAGCGCGGCATGGAATCGCGGACGCTATCTGGTCGACGGCCCGGGCCACTGCGCCGGCTGCCATTCGCCGCTGAACCTGATCGGCGCGGAGAAATCCTCGCAATATCTGCAGGGCGGCAGCGTTGATGGCTGGGAAGCGCCGGCCCTGGTCGGCCTTGGGCAGCGCGCCAATCCGTGGAATCGCGAGCAATTGGTCGGCTATCTGCGCGCCGATGTCGTCGATGGCCACGGCACACCCGCCGGCCCGATGCGCCCGGTCAGCCTGAGTCTGGCGCGCTTGCCGGCCAGCGAAGCCGAGGCGATTGCCGACTACCTGCTGAGCCTGCAAAGCCCGCAAGCGGTGAGCGAAACCACCGCGAAAAAGCAGCCGAGCAGTCAAGCGGATCACACAACCGGCGCCCTGCTCTTCAGCAGCGCCTGCGCCGGATGTCACGCATCCGCCGCGCCGATGCGCGAAATCGACGGCCGCCCAGGCCTGCAAGGCACTTCGGCGCTGCAAGCGGCCAGCCCGCGCAACTTTCTCAAGACCGTACTCGAAGGCGTGCCCGCCATTCCCGGCGCGCCCGGCCCGGTGATGCCGCCGTTCGCCGCCAGCCTCGACAACGCCCAGCTCGGCGCACTTGCGGCGTACTTGCGCGAGCAAGCCAGACCCGAGCAGCCATGGACCGACCTTTCTTCCACTATTGAAGCGTTACGTCAGGAGACGAAATGAGCCAGATCACTCTCACCGTCAATGGAGCCGCCCAAGCGCTGGAGCTGGAACCGGACATGCCGCTGCTGTACGCGCTGCGCAATCACTTGAACCTCAACGGCGCCAAGTACGGCTGTGGCCTGGGCCAGTGCGGCGCGTGCACGGTGATCGTTGACGACCAGCCAGTGTTCGCCTGCCTGACACCTTGCGCTGGCCTTGAAGGAAAAAAGATCCGCACCGTGGAAAGCCTCGGCAGCGCAGAGAAACCCGGCCCGTTGCAAGCGGCGTTCATCGACAAGCAGGCCGCGCAATGCGGTTACTGCATCGCCGGCATGCTGATGCGCGCGCAGGCGTTGCTCGAACGTGACCCGCACCCGGACGAACAAACCATCCGCGAGCACATGGCCGGTAATCTGTGCCGCTGCGGCACCCATTTGCGCATCATCGAGGCGATCAAACAGGTGGCCGGGCATAACGGGAGCCTGACATGAGCGAAGCAAACGGCTTGAACCCCAGCCGCCGGGCCTTCCTGCGTGGCGGCGCGCTGCTCATGGCCTTCACCCTGATGCCGGTAGCGCGGCGTGCCTTGGCCGATACCGAAGTCGACACCCTCGGCACTGTGGTGCTGGCCCCCGATCTGCCCGGCAGCCTGCGCACCAACCCATACCTGGACGCGTGGATTCGCATCGGCGCCGACGGCATCACCGTGTACACCGGCAAGGTCGAACTGGGCACCGGGGTGAAAACCGCGTTGCTGCAAATTGCTGCCGAGCGATTGCAGGTGCCGGCCAGCGCGATCAACTTGCTCACCGCCGACACCGCGCTGACGCCGAATGAAGGCTACACCGCCGGCAGCCACAGTATTTTCGACAGCGGCACTGCGCTGTACAACGCTGCCGCGCAGGTGCGAGAAATGCTCGTCGACGCCGCCGCGCGCAGCTGGCAAGTCGATGCTGCGCAACTGAGCACTCGCGACGGCATCATCGAAGGGCCGAATGGTCAGCGCATGGCATATGCTGACGCGCTCAAGCATGTCGATGTGCACCAGTACGCCAAGGCGCAATCACCGGCGATGGCGGCGGCCGATTTCAAACTGATCGGGCACAACCTGCCGCGCCTGGACATTCCGGCCAAAGTCAGCGGCGGCGCGGCGTTCGTGCAGGACATGCGCCTGCCGGGCATGCTGCATGCGCGGGTGATTCGCCCGCCGCGTCCCGGCTGCACGCTTCAGGCGTTCGATGCCGCGTCCATCGAGGCGTTGAACGGCGTGGTCAAAGTGATCCGCGACGGCAACTATCTGGCCGTGGTCGCCCGTGATGAGTGGCAAGCGATCAAGGCCATGCGCAGCGGCATTGAGAGTGCCAAGTGGAGTGGCGGCGAGGCGATTCCCGAAGCCGCTGGGATTCACGATTTGCTCAAGCAATTGCCCTCCAAGCGCTATCCGATCAGCAACAACGGCAATCCCAGCGGCGCGACCGAAACGCGCTTCAAGGCGCGGGTGACCAAGCAGTATCTGATGCACGGCTCGATCGGTCCGTCTTGTGCGGTGGCCTGGTTCAACGATGGCGTGCTCACGGTGTGGACCCACACTCAGGGCGTCTATCCGCTGCGCGCCGGTATCGCCGAGATGCTGCGTCTGCCGCCGGAGCGCGTGCGCTGCATTCACACCGAAGGCTCGGGTTGCTACGGCCACAACGGCGCCGATGATGCCGCCGCCGATGCCGCGCTGATCGCCATGCGCCTGCCGGGCACGCCGGTGCGTGTGCAATGGATGCGCGAGCAGGAAAATCTCTGGGAGCCATACAGCTCGGCGATGGTCACCGAAGTCGATGCCGGCCTCAGTCAGGGCCGTTTGCAGGACTGGAACTACGAGCTGTGGACCACGCCGCACAACGAACGCATCGTCAACGCTGGTCGCCTGCTGCCGGCACGCCTGTTGGCGAAACCCTTCACCTCGGCGCCTTCGGTGCCGATCGCCCAGCCCGAAGGTGATGGCGATCGCAACGCGGTGCCGCTGTACGAGCTGGGCGCGACGCGAATCAACATGAACTTCGTCACCACCATGCCGTTCCGCACTTCGGCCATGCGCTCGCTCGGTGCGCACATCAACATCTTCGCGATCGAGGCAGGTATTGATGAGTTGGCGATCAAGGCCGGGCTCGATCCGCTGGCGTTACGCCTGGCGCATCTGCGCGATTCGCGTGCCCGGGCTGTGATCGAGCGCGTGCGTGACGAAATCGGCTGGCCCCACAAGAGCAGCGAACCCGGCGCGGGGATTGGTTTTGCCTTCGCCCGCTACAAAAACATCATGGGTTACTGCGCCCTCGCGGTGAAATTGCGGGTGCATCCGCAGACCGGCGAGATTCGCGTCGATCATGTGGTCACGGCGGTCGACGTCGGCCAGATTGTCAGCCCCGATGGCCTGCGCAATCAGGTCGAGGGCGGCATCGTCCAGTCGGCCAGCTGGACGCTCTACGAAAAAGTCGCCTACGACGCCGGCGGCATTCGCAGCTATGACTGGAGCGGTTATCCAATTCTGCGTTTCACGCAATTGCCGAAAAAAGTCGACGTGCACCTGCTCGATCAACCGGGCGAACCCTTCCTCGGTGCTGCCGAAATCGTCCAAGGGCCAATGGCTGCTGCTCTCGGCAACGCGGTCAGCAATGCCACCGGCCGGCGCTGGCTGAATCTGCCGCTGACTCGCTCGACCCAACCCGCCTGAACCACGCCCGCGTTCATCAGCGATGAGCGCGGGTGCCGTTGCGTTGCGCGCAAAACTGCGTAGCGCCGGCCACGGATTATCAGCCCCGCCACCCCCGGTTAAGTTACCTGCACAGCGCGCGGCACCTGGCTGCCGCGCTTGAACCCTACTCATCGAAATCCGGAGCTACCCATGACCCGTCGCCTGTTCCAACCTATCGCACTCGGCCCTTACACCCTTGCCCATCGCGTGGCGATGGCGCCCCTGACCCGCTCGCGCGCTGGCCAGCCGGGCGACGTGCCGACCGCAATGAACGCCGAGTACTACCGCCAACGCGCCAGTGCCGCGCTGATCATCACCGAGGCCACGCAGATTTCTCAGCAAGGCCAGGGCTATGCGTGGACGCCGGGGATCTACACCGATGCGCAAGTGCAGGCCTGGCGCGAAGTCAGCACCGCGGTGCACGCGGCCAACGGTCTGATCTTCATGCAGCTGTGGCACGTCGGCCGGGTTTCCCACCCGAGTTTCCAGCCTGACGCCGGTTTGCCGGTGGCGCCGAGCGCCCTGCCTGTGCCGGGCAAGACTTTTATCATCGATGAACAAGGCAATGGCGTGTGGGGTGATGTGCCAGTGCCGCGCGCCCTCGAAACGGCGGAGATCGCCGACATCGTCGACGACTATCGCCGCGCTGCGCGCAACGCGTTGAACGCTGGCATGGACGGCGTGGAGATCCATGCCGGCAACGGTTATCTGCTCGACCAGTTCCTCAACAGCAACAGCAACCAGCGTGATGACGCCTATGGAGGCAGTGTGGAAAACCGTGCGCGGTTTCTGCTCGAAGTGGTCGCCGCCGTCGCTGATGAAGTCGGCGCCGAGCGCGTCGGCGTGCGTCTGACGCCAATGGGCCGCTTCATGGGCATGGGCGATGACACGCCTGAAGCGACCTTCGGTTATCTGGTCGAGGCGCTCAACCAGTGGAATCTGGCCTACCTGCACCTGGTCGAGCCGGCCATGGTCGGCACGGTCAAGGACGAAAACTTCGACCCGCGCTGGGACGCGATCATCGCCCAGTTGCGCCAGACCTGGAACGGCGTGCTGATCCTCGCTGGCGGTTACGACGCCGAGTCCGCCGAACAGGCGCTGAACGCCGATCGCGCCGACATCATTGCCTTTGGCCGGCCGTTCCTGGCCAATCCGGATCTGCCGCGTCGGCTGCACGACGGGCTTGAGCTGAACACGCCGGATCCGAGCAGCTTCTTCGGCGGCGATCAGCGTGGTTACGTCGATTATCCGTTTCACGCCTGAGGCTTGGGCTTCATAACTTTTAAGGTTTGTTTAAGGACTTTAAATAAAGCCTGCGGCCAGACTTTGCCCATCGATCAGGAGAGCCGCCATGAACCCGCAATCGGTGAAGTCAGACCCTTCCTGCCACCTGGCGCGCCCACTGGGCGCACTGTCCGGCTGGCAGGAACGCCGCGCCAAGGCCTACATGCTGCACGATCTGAGCCGCAGCCTGCGCGTCAGCGAGATTGCCGAACATTGCAATCTGTCACGCAGCCACTTTTCCCGGGCGTTCAAGATCGTCACCGGCTGCTCGCCCCAGGAATGGATGCTGAAGATGAAGATCGACAAGGCCAAAGGGCTGTTGCTGACCTCGATGGCGATTACCGAGATTGTTTATGAATGCGGATTTTCCGATCACTCGCACTTCACGCGCACGTTCGGGCGCATGGTGGGAATGCCGCCGAAGGTCTGGCGCCAACTGATGTGCGGAGCGCGGGTGGCGCTGGTGGATGCGGATGTGTGGCGGCTCAGCGATGGGTTGCTGAATTCGACGATGGGTCAGCGCTTGACGGAACTGCGGCCCTGAGTCGGATTTCAAAGGGTTTTGTTCACTCCTCCCTTTTGGCCGCGATTTTTCGCGGCTTTTTTTTTAAAGGCGCACCGCCGTTCGGCATTGGAGTGGCGGTGAATTCCCCCTCATCGGAACGCCGACCGCCCAGCCCTCTCCCTAGGGAGAGGGAGCCGATTTGTGGGCTTTCCAAAACCGGAGTTCGGCTAGATATCCCAGGTCGGCATAGCTCGACCAAACACCTCGGTCAGTCCCCTCTCCCTCCGGGAGAGGGTTAGGGTGAGGGGCTTTTGATCCTGGCGTCCGGCGCAAGCGGCAGTCTGAAGCAGATCCGCGCGCCCTCTTCGCTGTCTTCCACGCGCAACGTCCCGCCATGGGCGCCAATCACCGTTCGGCAAATCGCCAGGCCCATGCCCATGCCGCTGCCCTTGGTGGTGAAGAACGCATCGAAAATTTCTTCACGCTGATGCTCGGCGATCCCCGGCCCGTTGTCTTGAAAAGCCACGCAGACCTGCCCATCGGACAGCGTCGACTCAATCACCAGGCGCCCGTCAGTCACGCCCTGCCCAGCCATCGCTTCCAGCGCGTTGACGATCAGGTTGTAGATCACCTGCTGGATCTGCACCCGATCCCCCAGCACCGGGTCAGCAGCGTTGAGTTGCGTGTGCAAGCTCACCCCGCGATTGTGCACATCGCTGGCCGTCAGTTGCACGACCTCACCGATCAACGCGTCAATCGACACCGGCAATCGTTGCAACGGCGCCTGCCTGGCCAATGCGCGCAAGGCCTGGACGATCTCGGTGGCACGGGCGCTGTCGGAGCGGATGTCTTCGAGTCCCTGAATAGCCTCGTCGAGATTAGGCGTGTCGCGCTTGAGCCAGCGCAGACTGGCCGAGGCGTTCGATGAAATGCCCAGCAGCGGCTGGCTGATTTCGTGGGCGATCGAGGCCGACAGTTCGCCCATCATTTTCAGGTGCGAGTTGCGCGCCAGTTCCGCCCGCGAGCTGCGCAAATCGGCTTCCATCTGCGCGCGCAAGCGGTTGTCCTCGACCAGTTGCGCGTAGAGCCGCGCGGTCTGCAGCGACACCGCTGCCTGCGAGGCGAGAATTTCCAGCATGGTCAGGCGTTCGGCGCTGAACAGCTTCGGTACCAGGCTGTTTTCCAGATACACCAGACCGATCAGCGCGCCTTGCTTGAGCAACGGCAGGCACATCAGCGAGCGCGTCTGCCGTTGCTGCAGATCAGCGCTGTAGGCTTGCGGGCAGTCGGCGCGGGCATCGTCAAGCACCAGCGGCGTGCGCGTGCGCATGGTCGAATTGAGTACTGAAACCGGCGCGATCTGCTCCAGCGAGCGATCGTTGTCCTGACTGACCCGCACGTTGCCCGCCTCGACATGCGCGGCAGCGGCCAATTGCAACTCACCCTCGGCGACCAACAGCAGCGCGCCGCGATCGGCACCCGCCTGAATCATCAAGTGATTCATCAAGGTCTCCACCAGCCGATCAAGCAACACCTCTTGCGAGACCGCGCGTGCCGCTTCAATGCCGATTTCCAGGTCAAGGCGCACCCGCGTCACCGGCGTTCCCGCTTCCAGGGAATGCTCGTGGGCGAGAAACGGATGCTGCGCTTCGAGCTGGCGCGCCTTGGCTTCAGCGCCCCACAGCACATAGCAGTCGCGCGCAACACGCAGGTGATGATGCGTGCCGGAGACCAGGCCGTTGGCCAGGCAGACCTCGGCCAGTTGTTCATGTGCCAGTGCTTGCTCATGGATAAACCCGGCAGCGGCCGCCGCGATTTGCGCTTGGTCGAAGCAGCGAATGGCGGCCAGCCCTTCGCCGCGCACGCGGGCCATCGCGCCTTCGATCAGCAGCAGTTTGTTGCTGAAGGTCGAAGGATTGAGCTCGACCCATTGCAGAAAACGCTGCCGTTGCTGCTCCAGCTTCTGCAGTTTTTCGACAACAGAGCCCGGCGCCTCGGGACTGGCCAGTGCCAAGCTGTAGAACAGGTAGTAATGCGCCAGATCAATGTGCGCCGGCAGCGACCAGGTCAACGCCTCGGCGTCTTCGAAACGGCGCAACGCGTAACGCACTTCACCGAAATACAACGCCGACATGCCCGAATACAACCACATCCACAACAGCGTCGGCTGTGAAACGCGGTCGCGATGCAGCGGGCCGAAGCGGTCATGTTCCAAAGCATCCAGCATTGCGATCGAACGAGGCTCAGGCCCGTTGCGCAAATCGCTGGCAAACGCCTGTTGCGCCACAAGAATGCGCTCGATGTCGATGTAGTGAAACTGCCGCACCCAACTCAGGCCGACGTCCAGCTCGTTCAACACGTTTGGCAGCGGCTCGCCCATGAACAGCAGATCGGAGCCGATGTGGTTGCAGGCGTAACACGACATGCCCAGATCGCCGCCGGCCTGACCGCACTCAAACGCGGCGAAGGCCTTCTGCCGCGCGTAGGCCATCGGCCGGGTCCACGCGCTGACCTGATCCAGCGCCACCAGCGTGCCGGTGCGCCCCGCCTCATAGCCGTGCAGATCAGTCAGATCAAGCGCCAGTTCGGCGAAAGCAACACCGTCCAGATACTCGCCATAACGGTCGGCGATCATCACGCCGTACCAGGCGAAACCGTAGCCGCTGCTCGGCGTGGTGCCATGGAGCAAAGTCAGTTCGACCATCTTCGCCAAGTGCAGAAAAGCAATGTCGTCCTGCACGAAGAACGAGGCGATCAGCGTGCTCAGCAGTTCCATGGCCATTTCGATTCGCGGCTCATTGGCTTTGGGCAATGCCGTCAACTCAGCGATCCGTCGCGCACCGACCAATTGCCGAACCCGTTCGAACGCTTCGCCCAGTTGCGCCTTCGAGGGTTGTCGCTGCAGGTCGATGTCGAGCAACGCAAGACCGGCCAGAGCTTCGCCGATCGCGCCGTGGTAATCGGAATGCAAGGTGCGCAGGCTGGCGCGCAGGCGGTAGGTTTTCGCCCGGTCCAGCACGGTGGCAGCGTGTTCCAGGCAATCGTCAAGACGCTGTTGCGCGCCGGGCAGATCCGCCAGCAACATCGCGCAGTCGGCTGCCAGCCAGCGCGCCGCGAAGGCTTGCGGGTAGAGCTGCGTCCAGCCGTTGTCGCCGAGTAACACCTCGGCGCTGCGCAGATAATCCACGGCCTGCTCGACAGCGGCACTATCGCGGGCGCGCTCGGCAGCTTCGAGCAATAACTGGATGAACTCAGCGCGTCGAGGCGCTTGCAGCGCATTGCCGGCGCTGCGCTGAATCTGACTGGCGATGTCGAAGACGCGCGCCTGCCGCTGCTCGCCGCATTGATCGAGCATGGCGGCAGCGATGCGCGCATGCTCAGCCGAACGCCCGGCCGGTGCGGTCAGCGCAGCGGCGGCTTCCAACACCCGATCGTGGGGAAACACCAGTTGGCCAGGCTCGCGCAGGAGAAATCCGGCGCTGACCAGATAATCCACGTCACGCAGCAATTGCGCCGGATCGTCCCCCAGCAAATCGCCCAACAGCGTTTCGTCACAGCGGCCACCAACGTAACCCGCGGTGCGCAACACTTCACGGGCACTGACCGGCAGACGCAGCAAGCGTTGCACCATCAATTCGGCCACGTTGTCGGCGTAGCGATAGCCGTTCACTTCGGCCTGATTCCACACCCAGCGCCGCGTCGTCGCGTCGAAACGCAGCAGACGCTCGTCCACCAGCGCGCGCGCGACCTGGCTGACGAAGAACGGATTGCCGGCGGTTTTGAAGTGCACGACGCGGGCCAGCGCCTCGAGGTTGTCGACGTCAGCATCGAGTTCGACCGCCGTCAGTTGCGCAACGGCCTGCACCGACAGCGGCCCTAGTCGAAGGTCACTGACTGGCAGCGCGGGTGCTCTGCGCATCTCATCGAGCCAGCCGCCCGGATGCTCCGTCAACTCGCCCTCGCGATACGCCAGAACCAGCAGCAGATGCCGCGTCGGTCGGCCGATAAAGGCTTTGAGAAACGCCTGCGTCGAGTCGTCAGCCCACTGCAAGTCGTCGATAAACAGCAGCAGCGGATGCCCCGGTTGCGCAAAGACTTCGAGCACATCAAGCAGCGCCCGATTGACCCGATCCAGGGCGTGGCGCGCCGGCATGTTCGGCAGTTCGGCGGTGGCGCCGATCAGCAGTTCGGCTTCCGGTGCCAGGTCCAGCAGCAAGCGGCCACGGCCCTTGAGGGTTTCGCGCAGTTGCTCGGCCAAGGCCTGCAAGGCCAGCGTGGGCTTGGTCAACACTTGGCTGATCAGAGACTGAAAAATCTGCGCCAGCGGCGCGAAGGGCCGGTCATTGTTCAGCAGTTCGATCTTGCCGCTGGCCCAATAACCGGGTGCCTGGCTACGCAGGAGTTGCTGGATCAGCGTCGACTTCCCCGCTCCCGGTGCGCCGGCAACCAGCAGCACCCGAGCGATGCCGTCGCTGCGCACGCGCCGGATCTGTTCAAGCAGCTGCTGACGTTCGTCATCACGACCAAACAGCACATCGCCGCGCGTGGCCGTTGCGCGAGCATCGAAAGCACCGAGGCGGAACGCTTCGATCTGGCCTTTTTTCTGCCATTGGCGCAGGCACCAGGTCAGATCGGCGGCCAGCGATTCGATGCTTTGATAGCGCGCGTCCGGCTCCTTGGCCAGGCCCTTGAGCAGCACATGGCAAATGCCTTGCGGCAGGTCGGGTTGATATTGCGCTGGCGACAATGGCTGGACGGCGGCGTGCACATGCAACCATTGCGAGGCGTCGCGAGCGATCAGCGGCGGGCGCCCGGTCAGCGCCTCGTAGATGATTGCCGACAGCGCATAGACGTCGCTGCGCTCATCGGAATCGACGCCGTCGCGCTGCAGCTGTTCCGGCGCCAGATAAGGCCAGTGTTCCAGGCTCGGCAGTTCGGTCGCCGGCGTTTCCTGCGCGTGGGTGTGAAAGCCCATCAGCCTGACGCTGTCGTCGGCATAGACCAGCAGATGCCAAGGCAATAAAGAACCCTGTGGGAGCGAGCCTGCTCGCGAAAGTGGTGGGTCAGTCAAGGGTGTTGTCGGCTGGAATGACGCTTTCGCGAGCAGGCTCGCTCCCACAGGTTTTTGCGCCGTTTCGGTATGCCTGGAGTGGACCAGCGCATTGGCGGCGGCGACGGCGATATTCAACACCCGTCCGAGTGGTAAGCCGGCGGCGTCGATCAGTCCAGCCAGCGGCGCGCCCCATTGCGGGTAGACCAACACCGGCCCGTCCGCCGAGCGAATCAGCGCGAGCGGGTTGAGCGCCCACTGCGAAGGCAACTGCAAATGGAAATCGCGCTCCAGCCGCTGGCACAGCGCCGGACGCTGGATCGGCGCACGCACGGCGAACCAGCTCTGGCCCGAGCGGCCGTCTTCAAGGCTGAACCAGGTCAGTTCATGGTCACGGCGCAGCAGACTGAACCGACAGCTCTCCAGCCATGCTTCATCGAGCATCGGCGCATCGGCCACGCGGGAAATTGCAGAGGAGGATGGCTGGCCGGGCATACGCATTCACCGCTGGAAATGGGATTCAGGCTGGTGGCGAAGTATACCCAGCGTTTTTTTGCCAGAGGGCCAGCCGCTGCGCTGATGTCCGTCCGCAGCCTCAAGATGGCCGTCCAGAGCCTTGCGCGGCTGTTTCTTGCGCTATACAAGCGCACGTCTTATCCCTCGGGATAATTGCTTTATGCCAGGCCGTCCCCTAGCGTACGAACCTGATAACCCGGCGCCCGCGCCCTGTCCTTCTCACCGCAACGCAGAGGCCCGCATGATCCGACTCGGCCAAGCCACGATTTCCTTGGAACGGCGCGAAGCCTTTCTCGATGGCCGGCCCTTGCGCATGGGCGGGCGGGCGTTCGAAATACTTTCGGTACTGATGCAGGCCGATGGGCGCATCGTCAGCAAGGACGAGCTGATCAATCAGGTGTGGCCGGACATCGTCGTCGAAGAGAACAATCTGCAAGTGCAGATTTCCTCGCTGCGCAAACTGCTCGGGGAAAAAGAAATCATCCAGACGGTTGCCCGTCGAGGTTACCGATTATTGAAAGACCGCGAACCCAAACTGCCCGTGTTCAACGCCCTGGCCTCGGCGCCGATGGTGGCGCAGCCGCCGTTGGTCGATACGCAATCGGTGCCGGTGTTCATCGTTGACGATGAGGCCTGCGTGCGCAGCGCATTGAGCCGCTTGTTGCGCGCCGAAGGCATCGAACACCGAATTTTCCAGTCCGCCGAAGAACTGCTCGAGGCCGACATCGCCAATGGCCCGGCGTGCCTGCTGCTCGACGTCAGCCTGCCCGAAACCACAGGCCTGCAATTGCAGGCGGCGCTGAACGAGCGCGGCTTGCCGTGGCCGGTGATCTTCATGACCGGCCACGGCACGATTCCGATGTCGGTGCAGGCGATGAAGGCCGGCGCGGTGGAGTTCCTGACCAAACCATTCAATGACGATGAACTGCTCGGCATTCTGCGCAGCACCCGTCAACACGCCGCGACGGCGTTCAATCAATGGCAACGGGTTCAGCACGTGCGGCAATTGGCGGCGCAGCTGACACCGCGTGAGCGCGAGGTGCTGCCGCTGATTGTCGGCGGTCTGTCGAACAAGCAGATCGCCAACCAATTGGGCACCAGTGAAGTGACCGCCAAGGTTCATCGCAAACACATCATGGCGAAGATGCAGACCCGCTCGCTGGTCAACCTCGTCGAACTCTACGGACTGATCAGCGCTGCGCCTTCGCCTGGCCCATCGAGCCTGTCGTGAGCGGCCCGGCGGGTCGCCCGACGGTGATCGAGAACACCCGACCGACGATTGTCTGCATCGTCGATGACGATGCGTCGGTGCGCAAAAGCCTGTCGAATCTGCTGCGTTCGGTCGGTTATCGCGCGCAGGTTTATGCCAGTGGCGAAGCGTTTCTCGCCGAAGCAGACTTCGCCGAAATCGCCTGCCTGCTGCTGGATCTGCGCATGCCCGGCCTGTCCGGCATCGACGTGATGCGCCAGCTGTCGCGACAGTTTCCGGTGATCTGCATGTCCGCCCATTGGGACGAGGCGGCGCTGGCTGAGTCCGGGCATTACCAGGCGTTTGAATGCCTGTGCAAACCCTTCGAAGAAGAGGTTTTGCTGGCGGCACTCGACAAGGCCCTGCACCGCCAGCACTGATCGCTTCAGCTGTCCTGCGTGTCTTGTTCCGCAGTTTCGATCGCGGGCAGCGACTCAGTCATCGAAGCGTGACACACCGCCAGAATCTCATCGGCCAGCGCCGAGTCATCCGGGCAGGCGCGCGACAGCATGATCGCCCCGACGGCGCGGGCCAGCAGGTCGATCATCCGGGTTCGGCCCTCACCTTGCGGTGCATCCGCTGCGGTCGGGTATTTCTCGCCGAGCGTCTGCAACGTGCGCTCGATACCTTCAGCGAACGCCGCTTTGACATCCCCGGACTGCCGCGCCGCATCGCCGCACAGCGCTGCCATGGTGCAACCGGTGGAGCGGCCATCGCGATGCTCGCGCGACACGTACACATTGATGAAATCCTGCACGCTCATGCTTTCGGCGGCGGCCGTGGACTGCGCCAGGCTGTTGGCCGAGGCTTCGGCCATCAGGTCGGCCTTGGAGCCGAAGTGCTTGTAGAAACCGCCGTGAGTAAAACCGGCGGCCGCCATCAGGTCAGCCACGCCGACCCCGTCATAACCGCGTTCGCGGAACATCACTGATGCCGTTTCGACAATGTGCTCGCGATTGGCCTGAGCCTGAGCCTTGGATACGCGCATGTTGAATACCTCCAGCGCTGAAAATTCATCGGCCGATGATACATAGATGTTGGCCATAATCAAAACCGTTGACAGGTTAGATTTCGATCATCATCCTAAAGGCCCGCAATCAGTCTTCAACTGACAAAGAGCCCACACCATGACTACTCGCCCTACTGTTCTGATCACTGGCGCCTCCTCCGGCATCGGCGCGGTTTACGCCGCACGTTTCGCCCAACGCGGGCACGATCTGGTGCTGGTCGCCCGTGACCACGCGCGCCTGGACACCCTTGCTGCCGGTTTGCGCGCTGAACACAACGTCAATGTCGGAGTGCTACAGGCCGACCTGACGCAACTGAGCGACCTGCAAACCGTCGAGGCGCGTCTGCGTGACGACGCGCGCATCGGTATCCTCGTCAACAATGCCGGCGCGGCGCAGTCCGGTACCTTCATCGAGCAGAGCACCGACAGCGTGGCGCAACTGGTCGCGCTCAACACCACGGCGCTGGTGCGTTTGGCCAGTGCCATCGCCCCGCGCCTGGCCAAGGCCGGCGACGGCGCGATCATCAACATCGGCTCGGTGGTGGGCCTGGCGCCGGAGTTCGGCATGTCGGTGTATGGCGCGACCAAGGCGTTCGTACTGTTCCTTTCCCAGGGCCTGAGCCTGGAACTGTCGCCACAAGGCGTGTACGTGCAAGCCGTGCTGCCTGCCGCCACCCGCACGGAAATCTGGGACCGCGCCGGTATCGACATCAACACCCTGACCGACATCATGGAAGTCGGCGACATGGTCGACGCCGCGCTGGTCGGTTTCGACCGTCGCGAAGTCGTGACCATCCCGCCGCTGCACGAAGGCGAGCGCTGGGATGCCTTGCAAGCGGCGCGGCAAGGCCTGTTGGCGCAGATCCGCCAGTCGGCGGTGGCGCAGCGTTATCTGACTCAAGCCTGAGCCCTTCCGGACCCGCTGCAAACGCGGCGGGTTCCTACCGACAAGAGCATCCGCAATGAAGGCATTTTTCATCGAGCGCTACGGCAAGCAGAACGGCCGGATTGGCGACCTGCCCGAGCCGCTTGTTGGCGCTCACGACGTGCTGATCGAAGTGCGCGCCAGCAGCGTCAACCCGCTGGATCTGAAGATTCGCAGCGGCGAATTCAAGATGATCCTGCCCTATCAAATGCCTTTGATATTGGGCAACGATGTCGCCGGCGTGGTGCTCAGCACCGGTGCGGCGGTCAAGCGTTTCAAGCCGGGCGATGAGGTTTATGCGCGTGCGCCTGAAAACAGGATTGGCACGTTTGCCGAACGCATCGCTGTCGATGAAACAGCGATCGCGTTGAAACCCGCCAATCTCGTTATGACCGAGGCGGCTTGCATGCCGCTGGTGGCGTTGACGGCGTGGCAGGCCTTGGTCGAAGTCGCCGGGCTGCAAAAAGGCCAGAAGGTGCTGATTCACGCCGGCTCCGGTGGCGTTGGCACGGTCGCCATTCAAATGGCCAAACACCTCGGCGCTTTTGTTGCGACTACGACCAGCACGGCGAATGTCGCGTGGGTCAAGGCGCTGGGCGCTGATGTGGTGATCGATTACAAGCAACAGGATTTCGCCATTGAGCTGCGCGACTACGACGTGGTGCTCAACAGCCTCGGCGGCGATGTGCTGGAGAAATCGTTGAAAGTGTTGAAACCGGGCGGAAAACTGATTTCCCTGTCAGGGCCGCCGACTGCGCAGTTCGCTCAGGAGCAGGGTTTGTCCTGGCTGCTGGGGCTGGTCATGCGTCTGCCCAGCAGTGGCATTCGGCGCAAGGCGCGCAAGCATGGGGTGGATTATTCGTTTCTGTTTATGCGCGCCGATGGCGTTCAGTTGCAAAAAATCACTGCGTTGATTGAGGCAGGAGTGATCAAACCGGTGGTTGATCGTACGTTTCCGTTCGATCAGATTGGTGACGCGTTGCACTACGTTGAACAAGGTCGGGCCAAGGGCAAGGTTGCCATCGCGGCCATCCTCAAAAGCCCCTCACCCTAGCCCTCTCCCGGAGGGAGAAGGAACTGACCGACTTGTTTGATCGAGTGATTCCAACCTGCAATACCGAGGTGAACACAAGTTCTGAAAAGCCACCAATCGGCTCCCTCTCCCCGGGGAGAGGGCTGGGCGGGCGGCGTTCCGATGAGGGGTGAATTCAGCGCGGTGTTTGTAGATGTGCATTGCAACTGCACGCCCGACTCGCCATCCCCGTTGAAACGTCGAGAAACCCTCTCAACTTGCATTTCGCCCATCCTGCACCACGCTTGATTCACAGAAGTGCACGTTTTCATGGCAAAACTGCGGTTAACTGAATGGTTAGTTACCGCTATAATCCCGCGCTTCATTCAAACGGGACTTTCAATGTGAACCACAGTCAACGCGTCTCAGGCGTTTCAACGTTCATTCTGGTCGGCCTTGGCGTGATCATCGCCCTGCTCGGTCTGGCGCTCGCGGTCGGCGGTGTGAAGCTGGTCAGCCTGGGCGGTTCCTGGTACTTCCTGGTCGGCGGTCTGGCGATGACCGTTTCCGGTGTGCTGATCGCACTGAAGAAAACTGCAGGCGCCTGGCTGTTCGCCGCATTTCTCGTGGCCACCGCGATCTGGGCCGTGGCTGACGCCGGGCTGGTGTTCTGGCCGGTGTTCTCGCGGCTGTTCATGTTCAGCGCGATCGGTATGGTCGTCGCTCTGGTCTACCCGCTGCTGGCGCGCGCCAATGGCCGCGTAGCCGGTCGTGGCGCGTATGCCGTGGCCGCTGTGCTCGCGGTCGGTGTCGCGGTTGCTGCCGGCAACATGTTCGTCGCTCACCCAACCGTTGCCGCGACTGGCACTGGCCCGGGCCTGACTCCGGTCGAGCCGGCCAAGGCGCAGAAAGACTGGGCGCACTACGGCAACACTGAAGGTGGCAGCCGCTTCGCCGCGCTCGACCAGATCAACCGCAACAACGTCGACAAATTGAAAGTCGCGTGGACCTACCACACCGGTGACGTCGCCGAGAGCGATGGCAACGGCGCCGAAGACCAGCTCACCCCGCTGCAGGTCGGCAACAAGGTGTTCATCTGCACCCCGCACAACAACCTGATCGCCCTCGATGCCGACACCGGCAAAGAGCTGTGGAAGAACGCGATCAACGCGCAATCGAAAGTCTGGCAGCGCTGCCGTGGCATGGCCTATTTCGATGCCACCGTCACCATCGCTCAGCCGAGCAACTCTTCGATCATCGAAGCCAAACCCGAGCCGGCTGCCAACTGCCAGCGCCGTCTGCTGACCAACACCATCGATGCCCGCCTGATCGCGGTCGATGCTGACACCGGCGAGTTCTGCCAGGGTTTCGGCAACAACGGCCAGGTCGATCTGAAGGCCGGTCTGGGTGATGTTCCGGACAGCTACTATCAGTTGTCGTCCGCGCCATTGATGGCTGGCACCACCGTAGTGGTTGGCGGTCGTGTTGCCGACAACGTGCAAAGCGACATGCCGGGCGGTGTGATCCGTGGTTTTGACGTGATCACCGGCACCATGCGCTGGGCGTTCGACCCGGGCAACCCGCAGGATCGCAACGCACCGGCCGACGGCAAAACCTACGTGCGCAGCACGCCGAACAGCTGGGCGCCGATGTCCTACGACGCGGCGACCAACACCGTATTCCTGCCGATGGGCAGCTCGTCCACCGACATCTATGGTGTCGAGCGCAGCGAACTGGACCATAAGTACGGCGCCTCGATCCTCGCGCTGGACGCCAGCACCGGTGAAGAACGCTGGGTGTTCCAGACCGTGCACAACGATCTGTGGGACTTCGACCTGCCGATGCAGCCGAGCCTGATCGACTTCGACAAGGACGGCCAAAGCGTTCCGGCGCTGATCATCGGCACCAAGGCCGGGCAGATCTATGTGCTCGACCGCGCCACCGGCAAGCCGCTGACCGAGGTCAAGGAAGTACCGGTGAAAGCCGCGAACATCCCCAACGAGCCGTACTCGCCGACTCAGCCGAAATCCGTGGGCATGCCGCAGATCGGCGCGCAGCACCTGACCGAATCGGACATGTGGGGCGCCACGCCGTACGACCAGTTGCTCTGCCGCATCGACTTCAAGAGCATGCGCTACGACGGTCTGTACACCGCACCGGGTACCGACAAATCGCTGAGTTTCCCGGGTTCGCTGGGCGGCATGAACTGGGGCAGCATCTCCACTGACCCGGTGCACGGTTTCATCTTCGTCAACGACATGCGCCTGGGTCTGTGGATCCAGATGATCCCGTCGCAGAACAAAGGCCAGGCCGCTGGCGGTGGCGAAGCGCTGAACACCGGCATGGGCGCTGTTCCACTCAAAGGCACGCCGTACGCGGTGAACAAGAACCGCTTCCTGTCGGTGGCCGGCATTCCGTGCCAGGCGCCGCCGTTCGGCACTTTGACCGCGATCGACATGAAGACCCAGAAAGTCGCATGGCAGGTTCCGGTCGGCACCGTTGAAGACACCGGTCCCCTGGGCATCCGCATGCACTTGCCGATCAAGATCGGTCTGCCAACCCTCGGCGGCACCCTGTCGACCCAGGGCGGCCTGATCTTCATTGCCGGCACCCAGGACTTCTACCTGCGCGCCTTCAACAGCGGCAACGGTGAAGAAGTCTGGAAAGCCCGTCTGCCGGTCGGCAGCCAGGGCGGCCCGATGACTTACGTTTCGCCGAAGACCGGCAAGCAATACATCGTTGTCACCGCTGGCGGCGCACGCCAGTCGACCGATCGTGGCGATTACGTGATGGCTTACGCCCTGCCGTAACTCGCTGCCGCACAACCAACCTCCTCCAAGCGCGCGGTGCCCCAAAGCACCGCGTCGCCGTTTTATTGCGTTAAAGATTTCAGCAGGAAGGATTCACATGTCATCGGCTGTTCGCTTTTCTCGTACCAAACTTTCCACTGGCCTGTTGCTGGGCCTGAGCTGCACCACTGCCCTCCCCGCGCTGGCCGCCAGCGATTCCGATCTGCTGACCCGCAGCGCCCTCACCGGTGACTGGGGCGGCTTGCGTCATCAACTCGATGCAGACGGCGTCAAGTTCACTGGCGATTACAGCGGCGAAACCGCTTACAACGCCGACGGCGGCCTGCACCGTTCGGCGCGCTACTCGCAGAACATCAAACTCGGCGTGCAGTTTGATCTGAGCAAACTCTACGGCGTCGACAACGCCGGCAAAGTGCAACTGACCATCAACGACCGTCGCGGTAACAGCGCTTCGGAAGATCTGGTCGGCAACCGCCTGCCGATTCAGGAAAACTACGGCGGCCTGTACACGCGCCTGACTGAACTGAGTTACGAGCGCAGCCTGTTCACCCCGGCGCTGAACGTGAAGCTCGGCTACATGGCCATGGGCAACGACCTCGGCGGTCTCGACAGCGGCATTCTGTGCAACTTCATGAACGCCGGTTTTTGCGGCCATCCGCTGAACATGTCCGGCGGCAGCGGCTGGACCAACTACCCCAACGCTCGTCTGGGCGTGCGGGTCAAATACGACCTGTCGCCGTCCTGGCAGCTGCGTGTGGCGGCGTTCAACGTCGACCCCGAGAGCAACGGCAATTCCAGCCGCGCCTGGCATATGGGGCCGAAGCACACCACTGGCACCGTCGTGCCGATCGAGTTGGTGTACAAGCACGCCGGCGAGCTGCCCGGCGAGTACAAGCTCGGCTATTACTACGACAGCTCCGACGTCAAACGCATTGGCAGCGACGACGAGGTGTCCGGGCGTGGCGGGCATTATCTGCTGATCGATCAGGCCGTATGGCGTTCGCCGACCTCCGAGGGCCGCAGCCTGCATGCGTTCGGTCAGTATTCGGCGGCCAGCGAAGCGGCCTCGCCGTTCAGCAAGTGGTACGGCACCGGCGTGGTTTTGTACAAACCGTTCGAAGGCCGCCCGCGTGACACCTTGGCGCTGGGCTACGGCCGCGCCGTGCCGAACCCGCGCAGCCGCGATGTGCAGCAGGATGCCGCGCTGGCCAATGGTGCTGCGTTTCCGAACCTCGATAGCGCCGAGCAGTTGATCGAGTTGGGTTACGGCTACCAGGCCACCCCATGGCTGACCCTGCGGCCGAACCTGCAATACATCATCGAACCGGGGGCGTTTTCCGGGCAGGACATCGATAATGCGCTGGTGGTGGGTTTGCAAGTAAAGGCTGCACTTTAAGCCTTTGGTGAAAGGCTGCCGTCATCGCGAGCAGGCTCACTCCTGCAGGATTGGCGGCGTGCGCAAAATCCCTGAAAAACACAAAACCACTGTGGGAGCGAGCCTGCTCGCGAAAGCGTCGGGTCAGGCGACTGCGATATTGAATGTAGCGCCGCCTTCGCGAGCAGGCTCGCTCCCACACGGGATTTGTGTTGGATCAGGGAATTGTGATTCGCCGCGCAAAATTGTAGGAGTGAGCCTGCTCGCGATGGCATGGGCTCAGGCAACAACTGTCTTGAATGTTCCAACCAAGCTCTTCAGCGCACCGACCACCCGCCCCACCTGTCGAAATTAATTCCAGCCCATCGGTGAATTATTTCGTGTCCGCATGTATCTGAGCCAGAAGAGCCGGCGCCATCATGGAGATGGCATCGCAGCGGTAATCTGGATCAGCGAGCGGGAACAGCGCAATGAAATCACGCAAGAACACCGTCAAACCGATCGGTTTGAAAGACATCACCATTGTCGACGACGCCAAGATGCGCAAGGCGATCACCGCCGCCGCACTGGGCAACGCCATGGAATGGTTCGACTTTGGCGTCTACGGCTTTGTCGCCTATGTGCTCGGCAAGGTCTTCTTTCCCGGCGCCGATCCCGGCGTGCAAATGATCGCCGCGCTGGCGACCTTCTCCGTGCCCTTCCTCATCCGTCCGCTTGGCGGTTTGTTCTTCGGCGCGCTGGGCGACAAGTACGGACGGCAGAAAGTCCTCGCCGCGACCATCGTCATCATGTCCCTGAGCACCTTCGCCATCGGCCTGATTCCGTCCTATGCCTCGATCGGCATCTGGGCGCCGATCCTGCTGTTGCTGGCGAAAATGGCTCAGGGTTTCTCGGTCGGTGGCGAGTACACCGGTGCCTCGATCTTCGTCGCTGAATATGCCCCGGACCGCAAACGCGGCTTCCTCGGCAGTTGGCTGGATTTCGGCTCGATCGCCGGTTTCGTCTTCGGCGCCGGCGTGGTGGTGCTGATTTCGACGATTCTCGGTGAACAGCGCTTCGAAGAATGGGGCTGGCGGATTCCGTTCTTCCTCGCCCTGCCGCTGGGCATGATCGGCCTGTATCTGCGCCACGCCCTGGAAGAAACCCCGGCGTTCCAGCAACACGTGGAAAAACTCGAACAAGGCGACCGCGAAGGCCTCGCCGGCGGCCCGAAGGTGTCGTTCAAGGAAGTCGCAACCAAACACTGGCGCAGCCTGATGACCTGCATCGGCGTGGTGGCGGCGACCAACGTCACCTATTACATGCTGCTCACCTACATGCCGAGTTACCTGACGCACAACCTGCATTACAGCGAAAACCACGGCGTGCTGATCATCATCGCGATCATGGTCGGCATGCTCTTCGTGCAGCCGTTGATCGGTTTCATCAGCGACAAGATCGGCCGCAAGCCCTTCATCGTCGTCGGCAGCATTGGCCTGTTCATCTTCGCCATTCCGGCATTCATGCTGATCAACAGTGGCAGCATCGGCCTGATCTTCTCCGGCCTGCTGATCCTCGCGGTGCTGCTCAACTTCTTCATCGGCGTGATGGCCTCGACCCTGCCGGCGATGTTCCCCACGCACATCCGCTACAGCGCGCTGGCCAGTGCCTTCAACGTCTCGGTGCTGATAGCAGGTCTGACCCCGACTGCCGTGGCCTGGCTGGTGGAAAGCACCAACGATCTGTACATGCCTGCGTATTACCTGATGGTCATCGCCGTGGTCGGTCTGGTCACTGGCGTGACCATGAAGGAAACCGCCAACAAGCCCCTGCGCGGCGCGGCCCCGGCGGCTTCCGACCTCGAAGAGGCCAAGGAGCTGTTGCAAGAACACCACGACAACATCGAGCAGAAAATCGAAGACATCGATGCCGAAATCGCCGCGCTGGAAGCCAAGCGCAAGGAACTGGCGCTCCAGCATCCGCGCATCGATTGATCAGTGCGGCGCCGGCAATCGGTCCGACGCCGCGCCGAGCTTGAGCTAGCCTTGAAACCGGATCGCATGCCATTCAAGGAGTTCACATGTTCAAGCTGATCAAAAGTTCGGTCGCTGGCGGATTGCTCTTCGCCAGCCTCCAGGCCGAAGCCGGCGGCATCATGATTTACGAGGCCGGCCACGAAGGCACCGGGCTGGCCAACGCCGGCTCTGCGGTCATGGCCAGCGACCCGAGCATTCTGATGACCAACCCGGCGGGCATCAGCCAACTGGCGGGCACTCAGATCAACTTCAACGCGCAGTTGATCCTCGGCGACGTCAGCTTCTCCCGCGACAACGCCAATACCTTCGGCGGCAACGAAGGTGGCAACGCCTTGAAGTACCTGCCCGGCTCCAGCTTCTTCATCAGCCATCAACTCGATGAGCGCTCCTCGATCGGCTTCGGCATGTACGGCAATTTCGGTCTGGCGCTGGACTACGACGATGACTGGGCCGGGCGCTATTTCGCTCAGGAGTCGGCCATTATCGGTGTGTCGTTCCAGCCCACCTATGCCTACAAGATCACCGACGACCTGTCCGTCGGCCTCGGCCCGCGCTTCATGCTTGGCTACTTCCGCACCGAAGTGGCGGTCAACAATAACGTGCTCGGTCTGGGCAACGCCGAGGATGGTCAGTTGCGTTACAAGGACACCGACTGGGGCACGGGCGCCAACGTCGGCGTGCTCTACAACCTCAACGAGCGGACCAGACTCGGGCTGGCCTGGACCAGCAAGATCAAGCTCAAATTCGAAGACAAACCCGAGCTGAAGAAAATCACCAATCCGCTGCTGCGTCTGGCGCTCAACCGTCTCGACGCCGATCAGCTGAACGTCGACATGAACGTGCCGCAGACCGTCACCACCAGCGTGTCCTACCAGCTCGATCCGCAGTGGACGTTGCTCGGCAGCCTCGGCTGGCAGGACTGGAGCGATTTCGGCAAGGTCGGCGTGGAAGTCGATACCGACCTGGGCTCGACTGCCAGAACGGCGCAGCGGCAATACAAGGACACCTGGCATGCCTCGATCGGCGCGCAGCACCAGATCAACCCGAAACTGCGCTGGAACGTCGGCCTCGGTTACGACTCCTCGGCAGTGGACGACAAGGATCGCACCGTCGACAACCCGATGAACGAAGCGTGGCGCCTGGCGACCGGGGTCAGCTATGCATTGCAGGACGATGTCGACGTGCACATGAGCTACACGCTGATCTACCTCGGCGACATGGACGTGCAACAGACCAAAGCGCGCTCCGGCGGCTCGGTCTCCGGCGAATACAAAAACGCCGCCCTGCATGTGCTGGGCGGCGGCGTGGTCTGGCGTTTCTAGGGATCACTCATCCTTCGGTGCCTGCGCCGGTGCGGTGAACCACTGCTCCGGCGGCACGCGTTTTTCCTGCTGCGGATCGCCCAGGTAATGCGGCGACATGATCTGCACGCCGTATTCATTGAACACGTCCTGAATATTGGCGTGGAGCATGCTCAGCAACACCGCACGCGGGCGCGGCTGGCTGGGGATGGCCTGGGCCACTAGGCGATACTCGGGATAGAAGTCCGACAGCGCGGTCTGGAACACCTGCGCCGGCGGGTCTTCGAGCACGCCCGGCGTGCGTTTGGCCGCCTCCAGCAGCATCGCTTCGACCTGGCGCCATGGCGTGTCGTAGCCGATGGTCACCACCGTGTCGACCACGTAGCCCGGACCTTGCACGGTGCGCGAGTAGTTCTTGGTCACGGTGCCGGTGATCATCGAGTTGGGCAGCGTCAGCACTTCTCCGAGGCCAGTGCGAATCCGCGTGGTGAACATGCCCAATTCGGTGACGGTGCCTTCGTACTCGCCGATCCTGACAAACTCGCCGGGGCGCAAAGTCCGCGTGTAGGTCAGGATCAACCCGGCCGCCGCTTGCCCGACGACACTGGTGGCGCCTAGGGAAATCATCAGTCCGATCAGCACCGACAAGCCTTTGAACGCATCGGTCCCGGCGCCGGGCAGATAGGGATAAGCCATCGCCAGCGCAAACAGCCAGACTGCCAGTGCGGTCAGGCGTTGCGTCGGTTGCAGGGTTTCATGGTTGAGCCAGCTGAACGTCCCCGGCGCGGCCATCCGGCGCAGGATGCGTCGGGTAAATGCGGTCACGCCCCGGGCGATGAAGAAAATCGCCAGCGCCACGCCCAGCCCCGGTATCGCATCGACGATGCTCTGCAACAGATAACCGGCCAGTTCCACCAGATAGTTGTTGAGGCTTTCGCCCCACGGCCGCGTATACGGGAAGCGTGACAGGACAAAGCCCAGCCATTCGTAGGTCAGCAGCAGGATCAGCAACCAACGCAGGAACAACAGACAGCGGCTGACCAACGGGTAGAGAAAATTCGAATCGATCAGTTGCACCCGCCCGACCTTCAGCGCCTTGGTGTGGCGATCCATCAGCGCCGGCAGTTTCGCCAACAGCTTGTGGCGCAGCCATGACAGGCACCACAGCAGCGCCAGATAGATCAGCGTGGCCACCGCGGCCAGCGCCAGCGAACGCACAATCATCTGCACGTTGCGCGCCTCACGGGTCTCGTTGACCACCTGGCGCAGTTTTTCCGCTGCGCCCTCGGCGGCTTCCTGCACCGAGGAATAGGCCAGGCTGTCGACGTCTTTCGGTGCAACGATGAACGCACGGGTATTGCCGATCAGCACCATGTAACTGTTCTGGATCGAATCAGTGCTGATTTTCAGCTCAGGGTCTTCCTCCAGCGCTTCACTGATCACCCGCTTCGCCCGCTTGCCCCGTGAGGCCGGCGCCTCGCCAAGAATGGTTGCGCGAAACAGCATGATGCTGCGGTTGGCCACTTTCAGTTCTACCGCTTCGTCCGTTGCTGGCGTGGTGTCTTCCAGTGCCTGGCCGAGCCCGGACCACAGTGTTGCAGCCAGCAGCATCGCCAGCACCATCAGCCTGTTACGCATGCGCCGTTCCTTATGGCTGATTGTCGTGAGGGGTTTCATCCAGCACTTGGCTGACGTCGGCCGGCTGATAGACCCAGCCGATGAACAATTCATAACCGACCGCCAGGATCACCGGCCCGGTGAACAGGCCGATGATGCCGCTGGTGACCATGCCGCCCAGCGCGCCGATCAGCACCACCGGCATCGGCACCGCCACGCCACGCCCGAGCAACATCGGTTTGAGCACGTTGTCGGAGAGCCCGGCGATCACCATCCACACGGCGAAGATGATCGTGCCGGGGCCGACGCCATCATGGGCAAAGACAAACACCACCACCGGCACGGTAACCAGCAGCACCGGCAGTTGCATGATGCCCAGCAGCAACACCATCAACGCCAGCACGCCGGCAGCGGGCACGCCCATGATCACTAGTGCCACACCGATCAAGATCATCTGGATAAAAGCGATACCGACCACGCCCTGCGCCACCGCGCGAATGGTCGAAGTGCACAGCTGCGCGATCTGCGGGCCACGCACCGGGCCGGAAATCCGCGTGGTGATCGCCACCGCCGTGCGATGGCCGCGTTCGCCGTGGGTCATGATCAGTCCGGCGACGATCAGCGCGACGACAAACACCACGATGCCTGCGCCGACGCCGGCGGCCTGATGCAACAGCACCCGGCCCCAACTGGTCAGGTGCGGCGCCAGTTCCTTGAGCACCCAGCTCAGGTCCTGCGAAGCGTGCATCCAGATGCCATACAACGGCGCGCCGATCAGCGGCCAGTCGGCGACATTGGCGGGCGGCGGCGGAATCTCGAACTGCCCCGCTTCCACAGTTTGCATGCCCACCTTCACCGAATCGGCCACGGATGCGCCGAGCAGACTCAGCGGCACCATCAGAATCACCAGCCCCAGCAATACCAGCACAATCGCCGCCCAACCGTAACGGTTGCCGAGTCTGGCGCCGAGCTTCTGGTTCAGCGGGTACAGGGTGACCGCGAGGATCAGCGCCCACAGCATCACATTGAGAAACGGATGGAAAATGTCGTAGCAGAACAGCACCAGAGTGGCGATCAACCCGGCGCGGATCAGTACGTCGAGCAAGGCTTTGGAACTGTTGAAGGCAATCAGCGGCTTATCTTCCATGGCGACATTCCTGAGCGGTGCTGCATTCGGGATGCGCTGAGCCTAGAACATGTTGGGCCGGTCTTCCTGTGGGGCGCGGGATTATCGGTTTACGCAACACATTGTGGGAGCAAGCCTGCTGGCGAAAGCAGTATTTCAGGGCCAAGACCCTTTTGAATCTGCCGGCGCCTTCGCGAGCAGGCTCGCTCCCACTAGGCTTTGCGTTAATCCTCAATCTCAACCCGCCCACAAATCCAGTGTGGGAGCGAGCCTGCTCGCGAAAGCGCAAGGTCAGGCAGCACGGATGCTCAGGCCATCTACCAACAAAACCATCACCACACCGATTACTCCGCCCGCCGCATGGTGTTAAATAGGCGCCAGTCCCGACCTTGTCGCTTCAAGCCGTGCCACGAGAACCGCTATGAAAACCCCTGCCCAGAACATCCTCGCTCAACAGGTGACCCCATGATCGAAGTCACCGAAGTCTCCATCGCCCAACTGCGCGCCGCCCTCGAATCCGGCCAGACCACTGCCGTGGAACTGGTGCAGGCCTATCTGGCACGGATCGATGCCTACGACGGCGCCGACACCCCGACGGCACTCAACGCCGTCGTCGTGCGCAACCCCGAAGCACTGAACGAAGCCCGCGCCTCCGACGCCCGCCGTGCCAACGGTGAAACCCTCGGCCCGCTCGATGGCATCCCCTACACCGCCAAGGACAGCTATCTGGTCAAGGGCCTGACCGCCGCTTCCGGCAGTCCGGCGTTCGCCGATCTGGTCGCCCATCGCGACGCCTTCACCATCGAGCGCCTGCGCGCTGCCGGGGCGATCTGCCTGGGCAAGACCAACATGCCGCCGATGGCCAATGGCGGCATGCAACGCGGCGTCTATGGCCGCGCTGAAAGCCCGTACAACGCCGCTTACCTCACCGCCCCGTTCGCCTCCGGCTCGTCCAACGGCGCCGGCACCGCGACCGCTGCGAGTTTCGCTGCGTTCGGCCTGGCCGAGGAAACCTGGTCGAGCGGTCGCGGCCCTGCGTCGAACAACGGCCTGTGCGCCTACACCCCGTCGCGCGGCGTAATCTCGGTGCGCGGCAACTGGCCGTTGACCCCGACCATGGACGTCGTCGTGCCGTTCGCGCGGACCATGGCCGACCTGCTCGAAGTGCTCGACGTGGTCGTCGCCGAAGATACCGACACCCGTGGCGACCTCTGGCGCTTGCAGCCGTGGGTGCCGATCCCGCGTGTCAGCGAAGTGCGCCCGGCTGCGTACAGCGAACTGGCCGCAGACGCCAAAGCCCTGGCCGGCAAACGCTTCGCCATCCCGCGCATGTACATCAATGCCGACCCCGACGCTGGCACCAGCGAAGCTCCCGGCATTGGCGGCCCGACCGGCCAGCGCATCAACACCCGTGCGTCCGTGATCGATTTGTGGAAACAGGCGCGTCAGGCCCTTGAGGCCGCTGGCGCCGAAGTCGTCGAAACCGACTTTCCGCTGGTTTCCAACTGCGAAGGCGACCGCCCTGGCGCGCCAACCGTGTTCACCCGTGGGCTGGTGTCGAAAGAGTTTCTGCACCATGAACTGTGGGATCTGACTGCCTGGGCGTTCGACGACTTCCTGCAAGCCAACGGTGACCCGAAGCTTAATCGTCTGGTTGACGTCGACGGGCCGAAGATCTTCCCGCACGACCCCGGCACCCTGCCCAACCGCGAAGGCGATCTGGCCGCCGGCATGGACGAATACGTGCGCATGGCCGAGCGCGGCATCACGCCGTGGAATGAAATCCCAACCGTGCCTGATGGCTTGCGCGGTCTGGAGCAGACCCGACGCATCGACCTTGAAGACTGGATGGACAGCCTCGGCCTCGACGCCGTGCTGTTCCCCACCGTCGCTGACGTCGGCCCGGCGGATGCGGATGTCAATCCTGCTTCGGCCGACATTGCCTGGAGCAACGGCGTCTGGGTGGCCAACGGCAACCTCGCGATCCGCCACCTCGGCGTGCCAACCGTCACCGTGCCCATGGGCGTGATGGCCGACATCGGCATGCCCGTCGGCCTGACCTTCGCCGGCCGCGCCTACGACGATTCGAACCTGCTGCGCTTCGCCGCCGCTTTCGAATCCACCGGCAGCAAACGCCAGATCCCACCGCGTACACCGCCGCTGGCTTGATGCACTGTGTCAGCTCCCACAAACCCTGTGGGAGCTGGCTTGCCAGCGATGGGGGCCTGACAGCCGCCACATTTCCACCTGACTATCCCACAGGGTTTGGTGTGAGGGCTGCCAACTCAGCACACCGGCCCAATCCTTTCCAGGCCAATCCGCCGATCATCAGCGCCATCCTGATGACCACCGGCCCTGACCATGATCAACCGCGCCCCCTCCCGCCTCACCCTGCTCGCCATGCTCTGCGGTCTGACCGGCACCGCCCACGCCAGCGGCTTTTTCGACGACGCCAAAAGCGATCTCTTGCTACGCAACTTCTACCTCAGCAACGACTACCGCTCGCCCACGCCTTCTGGGAAAAACTACAAACAGGAATGGGCACAAGGCTTTATCGGCAACTTCTCATCCGGTTTCACAGAGGGCACAGTCGGTTTCGGCATCGACGCCCACGCTTTCGCCGGCCTGAAACTCGACGGCGGCAAGGGCCATTCCGGCACCGGTCTGCTACCCATCGACAGCGATGGCCGCAGCGAACGCGACTATTCCAGCGCTGGCGGTGCGTTCAAGCTCAAGGTCTCGCGAACCACCCTCGCCTTCGGCGAAATGACCGTAGAAACCCCGGTCTTCGACACCTCCGACAAACGCCTGCAACCGGAATACGCCACAGGCTTTTTGCTCAACAGCGCCGAGCTCGACAACGTCAATCTGCTCGCCGGGCATTTCACCGCGTTCAAGAACCAGGACAGCTCTTCCGGCCAAGGCGACTTCTACGGTTACGGCGCCAACACCGAAGCGGGTGGCATCAGCTTCGTCGGTGCCGACCTGTTCAGCTCAAGCCCGATCGGCGGCGCGTTGTATGCCTCGGAACTGAGCGACACCTGGCACCAGTACTACGGCAACCTGCACTTCAAACAGTCCGGCGTGCTGCTCGACGCCAACCTCTACCACACCCGCGACACCGGCCGCGCCCGGGCCGGCGAAATCGACAACACCGCCTTCAGCCTCTCCGGCAAATACAACTTCGGCGCGCACGCGGTGATGCTCGGCTGGCAACGCATCAATGGCGACACGCCGTTCGATTTCGTCGGTGGCGACTCGATCTACCTTGCCAACTCGATCAAATACGCCGACTTCAACGGCGCCAACGAACGCTCCTGGCAAGCCCGCTACGACCTTGACCTCGGCGCCTTCGGCATCCCCGGCCTGAACTTCATGACCCGCTACGTCAGCGGCAGCCACATCGACGGAACGCACGCGCCCAAGGGCGGCGCCTATAACCCTTTCGACGCCGAGAGCGGCGACTATCAACCGCAACAAGGCAGCGGCGGCAAACACTGGGAACGCGATATCGACCTGAAATATGTCGTGCAATCCGGCGCCGCGAAGGATCTGTCGGTGCAGCTGTCGCACGTCACCCACCGCGCCAACGAAGCGCAGGCTGGCGATGATATTGACCGGATTTACGTGGTCATCCAGTACCCGTTGGGTTTGTGAGGTAACACGATCAACCCGCCCACAGGTTCCTGCGTCGGCCACAAACCCTGAGGTTGCTCCCTGAGATCCAAATCAATTGATTTCAGCGTACCGCAGCGCCTACAGCGGCTAGCCAAGTGCCATCACCTCGTTTATTCTGCGCCCCCGCATAAAAAGCCAAGCCAGGAAGGCATTGATTGACCTTCCTGTTTGTAGTCAATCAACGCAAGCAGATTCAGGGATGTACATGTTTCAGCTATTCAAACTCGGAGCGGCCGTCGTGCTCGCCGCGACGCTCAGCGGCTGCATTACCGAAAGCGCTTCCTGGGTCAGCGAACCCTTGCAACCCAAGGCAAGCGAGCCAGTCAGTTATCTCGTTGGCTCAATCGGGCCGCAATCACTCAAGCAATCAGCCGCTGACAACCAGCGAATCTTTTTCCGCAAACGCGGTTCCGAATACGGTGCGGCCGGCGTCTGGAAAATGGCCGGCGCTTACTCCACGCCGCAGGATGTTCAGGACGGTGTCGGCGCAGCGAGCGTATTCGTGCTTCCCCTGAAGCCGGGCGATTACGAGTTCTATGATTTCCAGTTCTTTTCCGCACGTTATCAACCTGGGCTAGGCACTGTTTTCACCTCGAGAGAGGCGCGGGAAAAATTCAACCTGCCGATGCGCCTGGAACCCGGCAAGGCCTATTACATCGGCGAGTTCCGCTCGTTCTGCCTGACAGCCGGTTTCTGCGCGTTCCGCTGGAGTGATCAGAACGCCCGCGATGCGCTGATTGCGCAACGTCTGGCGCCAGGATTGCCAACGCTGCAACCGCTGAAACTCGACCTCAACCGTGCTCAGCCCTACATCTTCACCGGCCCCATTCCGGGTATTGCCGTGGATGCCAAACCATGAAAAAAATCATCGCCCTCACCGCCGCCGCTCTGTTGACCGGTTGCGCGGCGACCAACACCTTGCCCGAGCGCACGCTTACGGACGCTCAGGATTATCTGCAGCCGATTCACGTTATGGTCGATGATCCGGAAAACGGCTCCAACCTGCGCAACCACCTGCGTCAGACCGGTGTGTTCCGCACTATCGAAACCGGCAGCGGTAAAGCTGACGAGTACAACGTGCAGGTCAAACTCAATGTGGAACGTCACCTGCCGCCGTTTCCGGTGATTCTGCTGAGCACCGCGACGTTGTTCTTGCTGCCGCTGTCGAACGAATTCGACACGCAAACCGAATTCACCGTGTTCCAGGGTGACAAGCGACTGAAGCAATACACCTATCGCAACATCACTCAAAAATACGTCTGGCTACTGGATCAGGGCGGCGAGATGCGCGAACAGAACCTCGGCCGCATCGCCCGCGCCTTCGCGCAGGATGTGCAGCAGGACCGGCTGATCCCGGCAGTCGCGCAATGAACCGCGCGATGATAAAAGTCGCCGGCCTGCTCTGTGCCTCACTGATGCTGGGCGGCTGCGCCAACACCTTGCAACCGCTCGATTACCATGCCGATCAGGCCTACGTGCCGGTCACGCTCGGCATGGGGCCGGCGTATACGCGCATCGACGAGCAGCATCAGCGCGAAACCGTCAGCGTCCTGAAAAAGACCGGCGCGTTCTCGATGCTCGATGGCGGTTACACCCGCAACGGCTACAGCCTGTTGATCACCGAACCCAGCGACGGCAAGGTCAACTGGCTGGCGCTGGTCAACGTCTTCACCCTGTTCACCTTCCCGATGCCCTACCACTACCAGGACAACCTGCGCGGCTCGGTCTTCAAGGATGGCCAACTGCTCAAAACCTACAACTACTCCCGCGAAGGCTGGAGCGTGATGACGTGGTATGTGCCGATTCCCGGGGTCGAGAACAAACGGCAGATGCTTGACCAGTTGTTGGTGGAAATGGACCGGGACAGGTTGATTCCGTATCAGCCATAAGGTTGGGTGATGTGGGCTGGTGCGGTGGACTGCGGCGCAATTCTTTGATTTAAACGAAGCTGTTTAAAAGACACCTGCGGATACGGTCTCAAGGCTACAAATCCTTGCGCCATTGCCTACAGCCAAGCCAGAATCCGCCGGCTTGTGCGCCTTGGGGGCGGGTTCTATTGTGGTGCGGTCGCTGACGAATCAGCGATCGGGTTTAGCGACCCGGATCTTGAATAGGTGCATCAGCGTTCCATGCTTTGTCGCGGATTCAATGTCTGCGACTGCGCCATGGTGGCTGTATGTGGGAGACCTTCGGGTCTGCCGGGTGCCTATAACCGGTTCGCTAACCTGCGTACAGCCGCCACCTCACTGTTTAGCGACAGTGCCTGACGGCTCCACTTAATAGGAGCTTCACCATGATCAAACCAACACCCAACCCACCCG